>DATHOW010000032.1:0-9028 GCA_035484495.1 Bacteroidia bacterium
TGGTCGTTCAGACAGGAAATGTATAGAAGCGATGGCATTCAGGCTGCGGTAATAAATGTAGATGGTGCTTGGATTGATACTGTAAAAAGAAAACTTGTTGGACTTCCCGAAGAATGGGCATCAAAGTTTTTAGATATTCCTAAAAGTGATGATTTTGTGTTAGAGCCCATTCCCGTTAAAAAAGTAGAACCCATTGTAATAAATAATAACATGACACCACTAGAAGAAAAATTTGAGGCCGCAAAAAAACGCGTAATGGAGTTAAACGAAAAACCATCTAACGAAAAAATGTTGGAGTTATACGCGCTTAACAAACAAGCTACTATTGGCGATATAAATGCTGATAAGCCTGCTATGTTTGATTTTGTAGCTGCGGCAAAGTACAATGCCTGGAATGCAAAAAAGGGCATTAGCAAAGAAGATGCACAGCAAAAATATATTGATTTTGTAGAAGGTTTATTTCAAAAAGCATAATGGGTAAACTAAACGGACTAATACAAAAAGCAAGACACTCCAAATTTTATTTGTGGGTGCTAAACTTCTTCTTATTGCGTACAGTTCCGTTTAACAATCCGCATAAATTAAAAATACAAAGCATTGCTGATGATGGCATCACAATGTTTGCGGCTAACATCAAAAACAATCGCAACCATATAAAAGGCATACACGCTTGTTTACTCGCAACCCTTTGCGAATATGTTACCGGTTTAAGTTTACTATCACATCTTTCTCCCAAAGAATATCGTATTATTCTTAAAAATATTCAAATGACCTATCACTTTCAGGCTAAGACAGATGTGTTTATTAAATTCAACATTACTAAAAAAGAAATTGAAGAAAATATTTTGCTTCCCTTAAAAAATCAGGAGGCTATTTTTAAAGAGTTTTCGGTTGATGTGTATGATGTAAATAAAAACCATATTTGCACCGGATTAATTAACTGGCAAATTAAAGCCTGGAAAAACGTAAAAATGAAAATTGATTAAATTATGATGAAAAAACTGATTACACTTTTGCTTGTTATTTTTTTAAGTGCAAACGCATTTGCGCAAACAACCAACAAAGATGCTTTATTAGGTACTTGGCTTACCGGTAGTGGCAAAGGCAAAGTACAGATATATAAAGAAGGGGATAAGTACAACGGAAAAATTGTTTGGTTAAAAGAACCAAACCGTGAAGATGGTACTGCAAAATTAGATAGAAAAAATGCAGATAAGGCCTTACAAACTAGACCAATAATGGGTTTAAATATGCTAAAAGGTTTTATATTTGACGAAGATAAATGGGTTGACGGGACTATTTACGACCCTGAAAACGGCAAAACTTACAGCTGTAAAATAACTTGGCGAGATGGCAAGTTAGATGTGCGCGGATACATTGGTATATCATTAATTGGCAGAACAGATACTTGGTTTAAAGTACTCGATATTAAATAAATTTTAAAACAACAAACACATAAGTATGATTAAAAAAATAATTGCGATTTCTTTTCTAACACTCCCGCTTTTGCTTAATGCACAGGGCTTTCAGGTAAACCTGCAAGGGCAAGTACAACAGGGTATGGCGGGTGCCGGTACAGGTTTAGTTCAAGATGCTGCTGCGGTATTTTTTAACCCGGGTGGCGTATCTTTCCTAAAAGAAAATAGTGTAAGTGCAGGTGCTACGGCGACAATTGCCAATGGCGAGTATTTAGATGCGCCAAGTGGTGTGGTTTCTCGCACAAATAATCCTATAAGTACACCGTTTGCAGCCTATGCAGTTTTAGGAGTTAAAAATGAAGCAAATTATTTTTCAAGATTTAAATTTGGATTAGGAATTTATACTCCTTTTGGTAGTACTGCCAAATGGGAAGATGGTTGGACAGGGCGTTTTGCATTAACCTCATTAAAATTGCAATCAATATTTTTTCAGCCAACTGTAAGTTATAAAATTTGCAATAAATTAGGTTTTGGTGCAGGTTTAGTTTACGCCTATGGTAATGTTGAATTAAAACAAGATGTACCATTGTATAGCAACACTAGCACAAATGGTGGTTATGGCAGTGCAGATTTAAAAGGAACTGCTGGTGGTTGGGGGTATAACGCAGGTTTATATTACAACCCAATTGAAAAATTATCTATTGGCTTAACCTATCGCTCACAAGTTAATATGGCTCTTTCTGGCGGCACAGCTAATTTCACAGTACCCGCTTCAGTAGCATCAAATTTCCCTTCGGGCCCATTTGCAGCTTCTATTCCTTTACCAAAAGTGCTAACTTTAGGTTTTGGTTATAAAGTAAACACTAAATTATCGTTAGCTCTTGACATAAACTACATTGGCTGGAAAGCTTATGATACATTGGCTTTCGATTATAAAAACAACACCCCTATTTTAAAGGATACAAAACTACCTAGAGATTATAAAAACACCTTTGCATTTCGTTTAGGAGCTCAGTATCATATAACTGAAAAATTTACGGTTCGTGCTGGTGTGGCTTTATCTTTAACACCAATAAAAGATGGTTATGTTACACCTGAGTTACCTGATGCTAACAAAGTTAATTTAACTTGTGGCGTAGGATATAAAGTGTGCAACAGATTTAGAATTGATGCATCTTACACCTTCGAAAATTTAAAACGTTCAGATAATAACACTAATCTTAACTTAAACGGAACATACAAAACATACTTATCAGCCCCGGGCTTATCATTAACCTATAAATTTTAATTGTAGTCAGCATGAAAAATAATATTTATAAATCAGTTTTAACCATTACATCCATCAGTTTATTTGTTGCTTGCAAACCTCATTTAACGGAGCCTTCTCCAAGCAAAGGAAATATTGACGCCTCTCGTTATGTAGCTATTGGCAACTCAATAACTTCAGGTTTTGCCGACGGGGCTTTATATTACGATGGACAACAAGTATCTTTTCCTAACTTAATTGCACAACAACTTAAAGCAATAGGCGGCGGAGATTTTGTTCAACCTTTAATTAGTTCAGCATCTATTGGAGTGGGTTCAACAGGTAATGCACCGTTTAAATTAGATTATTCAACTGATTGTTTAGGAGTAACTTCTTTGGCTCCTGTCCCAAAAGCTGCAAATGGTGATGTAAGTATATTTTCAACTCCTGTACAGGGCCCTTTTAATAATATGGGGGTACCGGGTGCTAAAGCAATTACAGTTGCATTGCCGGGCTATGGTAATCCGGCAAATGGTGCTGGCAATTATAATCCCTTCTTTACCCGTATGGCTAAAAACCCTTCAACATCATCAATGTTGTCGGATGCTATGTTGTTAAACCCTACATTTTTCTCTCTATTTATCGGCAATAATGATGTGTTGTTATATGCAACAAGCGGAGGGGCTAAAGATTTTATAACGCCTCAGGCTACTTTTGATGCAAGCATTAACGCCATAGTAGATACATTAGTTAAACATGGTGCAAAGGGGGTAATTGGCAATGTGCCTGATATTACAGCTCTACCATATTTCACCACTGTTCCGTGGAACGGATTAACATTAAGACAGGGACAAGCAGATACACTTAATGGAGTTATGCCTTTTTTAGGGATTAGTTATGTCTTTAAGGCAGGAGATAATCCTTTTGTGATTTATGATGCAGCTGTGAACACACCCTCTCACGCAAGAGTAATTCAGCAAGGAGAATTTATTTTATTAGATGTTCCTTTAGATAGTATAAAATGCCATAAAATGGGAACTTTAAATCCAATTCCTAATCAATATGTGCTAACGGCTGCCGAAATTAATGCCATAGAAACAGCAATAAGTGGATATAATGCAACCATTCAAGCAGTTGCAAATAACCCTAAAAATAATCTAGCTTTTGTAGATGTAAATGCGTTTCTAAACAAAACAAAAACGGGTTTTGCTTATGATGGCATAACTTTTAATGCCGCTTTTGTAACAGGAGGTTCTTTTTCCTTAGATGGCATTCATCTTACTCCGGTTGGTAATGCCCTTTTAGCTAATGAATTTATCAAATCTATTAATGCAAAATATAGTTCAAGTATTTTGCAGGTCGATGTTACAAAATATCACGGCGTAATTTTTCCTTAAATAAAAATAATAGTAACTAATAAATAATAACCCTAAAAAATAAATAAAAATGAAAAAAATCTATCTATCAATTGCAGCAGCTTTAGCAATAAGCACAGCTGCAACGGCACAATGTGGTGGTCGTTACGATGTTGACCAATTTGGCGTTACCGCAACAACAGGTATTGTATATGGTGCAAACATCAATTCTTCGGCTAATGCTACTACAACATTAACATTAGACTTTTATGAGCCAACCGGCGATGTATCTACAGCTCGCCCTTTAATTGTTTGGGCACATGGTGGTAGTTTCCTTAGCGGCTCTTCAACTGATGCAGATGTAGATACACTATGCCATCGCTTTGCTAAAAAAGGATATGCATGTGCTTCTATCAATTATCGTGAGGGTGTAACATCTTTCGATTCTTTAGGATTTATTCCTTCTTTAATACGTGCTGTTCAGGATATGAAAGCGGCAGTTCGTTTCTTCTATAAAGATAAAGCAACAACAAACACCTATAAAATTGACACAAATAATATTTTTATTGGTGGAAGTTCAGCAGGTTCGTTTATGGCACTCCATTATGCGTATTTAAAAAGAAGTTGCCAAGTAACCACTTATATTAGCCAGCACGAATTAGATTCGTTGGGCGGACTTAGCGGTTATAGCGGTAATCAATGCTATTCTGAAAAAGTAAATGGCGTTATTGACTTATGCGGTGCTTTAGGTAAATACGGTTGGTTAGAAACTGGTGATTTACCTCTTTGCTCTATGCATGGTACGGCTGATGGAACAGTAAATTATAGTCGTGGAGAGGTGTTACCGTCTTATGGCATTCATATTTTATTTGCTGATGGTAGCCGCATGATAAAAGCACAAGCTGCAGTAGTTGGTGTACAAGATAATTTTTATACTTGGTATGGCGCAAATCACATCCCTTATCAAGGAACAACAGCCACACAAATAAAATATATGGATACCACCGTAAATTTTGTACACGATTATTTATTGCAACGCCTGGGCTATAGCTGTACTGCTTCTCAAGTAGCTAATACTCCTTCAGGTACACCTAATCTTTATCCCTTTACAAATTGTACAACTAACTCGCCGTTAAGTTGTGTATTAACTGGTATTAAAAACATAAGCGCAAATTTATTACAAGAAGTATATCCTAACCCATCTGAAAACGAAATAAAAGTTGTTTTTGCAAATAGTGGTGATACCCATACTGTACAAGTAACTGATCTTTCAGGCAGGGTAGTAAAATCGGCTGTTGCAACTCAAGGCACTTATACACTTGAAAAATCTAACCTTACCGCAGGTGTTTATTTCTTAAAAGTTTCTAATAAACAAGGAGAATCATCTATCCAAAAAATTATTTTCTACTAGATTTTAGTTTAAAATAAAATTTTCTTTAAAAAGGGTCGCCTATTATAGGTGACCCTTTTTTATGAAATATTTTCACCTACATTTTTTTAATTAAGCGTTAATTGTATTTTTGTCATTAATATGGCGGCAGCTAAAATTTTATTAAGTGAAAAAAACTTCGAGATAACACTCACTCGCCTTTGCCACCAACTTATTGAAACCCACAATACATTTGAAAATACAGTTATCATTGGTCTACAACCCCGTGGTGTATTTCTTTCAAAACGCATACACAAGCAATTAATGCAGCTTACTAAAAACAAAAATATTTTGTGTGGCGATTTAGATATTACTTTTTATAGAGATGATTTTCGCCAAAAAGAACTTATACCAAACCAAACAAACATTCCATTTATAATCGAAAATAAAAATGTAGTGTTGGTAGATGATGTATTATTTACAGGTCGCACTATCCGCTCTGGCTTAGATGCCCTTTTGGCTTTTGGTCGACCAAAAAAAGTAGAATTGCTGGTACTGATTGATAGAAGATTTAGCAGGCATCTGCCTATACAGCCTAATTATATAGGAAAATGTATCGACTCAATACAAACACAAAATGTAAAAGTTGATTGGAAAGAAACCGAAGGACACGATAAAGTAACCCTAATAAACACTTGATTAAATGAGCCATTTAAGTACAAATCATCTTTTAGGAATAAAAAACATTACAAAAAATGATATTGAACTAATTTTACAAACGGCCAAAAATTTTAAAGAAGTAATTAATCGCCCCATAAAAAAAGTCCCTTCTTTACGCGACATAACTATAGCTAATTTATTCTTCGAAAATTCTACTCGCACACGCACTTCATTTGAGTTAGCTCAAAAACGCTTAAGTGCCGATACCGTAAATTTCTCTGCATCTACATCTTCTGTAAAAAAAGGCGAAACCCTTATTGATACCGTAAACAACATACTTGCCATGAAGGTTGATATGGTTGTTATGCGCCATCCAAATGCCGGAGCTTGTGTTTTTTTAAGTAAAAAAATAAAAAATTGTAAAATTATTAATGCGGGTGATGGTGCGCACGAACATCCTACACAAGCCTTATTAGATGCTTATTCTATTCAGGAAAAATTAGGCACACTAAAAGGTAAAAAAGTGGTTATTGTAGGCGATATACTTCACTCTCGCGTTGCCCTTTCAAATATATTTTGCCTGCAAAAAATGGGTGCCGAGGTTAAAGTTTGCGGCCCAGCTACATTAATTCCGCGCCACATAAAATCACTTGGTGTAGAAGTTGAAACCGATTTAAAAAAGGCCTTGGCTTGGGCTGATGTTGCTAACATGCTACGCATACAGTTAGAGCGACAAGATATTAAATTCTTTCCAAGCCTACGCGAGTATAGTATGATGTATGGCTTAACACAAGAAATAGTAGATGGTCTAAAAAAAGATATTCTAATTATGCACCCGGGTCCTATCAACAGAGGTGTAGAAATTAGCAGTGAAGTAGCCGACGGAAAAAATTCTATCATACTTGAACAAGTTGAGAACGGAGTAGCCGTACGTATGGCTGTTATGTTTTTACTTGCTGGCAAACAAAACTAAGCTTACAAATTTAAAGAAGCATCAAGGGCTTTGCTTAAAGTAGAAAAACCTTCTATTCCTACTGATAGTCTTACTAACGATTTTGTAATTCCTCTAACTAAACGGTCTTCTTCTGGCACAGCAGCATGTGTCATACTTGCTGGGTGTTCTATGTAGCTAATTACTGAGCCTAAGCTTACAGCTAATTCCATTGGCGTATCAGGGCGTGCAAAGTAATTCATCATATTTACACCTGCTTCGTAACCCCCTTTTAAATCAAAGGAAATAACCGCACCACCATTACGCATTTGTTTTTTTGCAACGTCGTAATGCTCGTGGCTCTTTAAGCCTGGAAACCACACTTTATTTACTTTTGGGTGCGCCTCTAAAAATTCTGCCAATTTTTGTGCTGTGGCGCACTGGTGTTCCATGCGCACTCCCATGTCTTGTACACTTAAACTGTTTAACCAACTATCAAAAGGTGAGGGGGTAGGCCCAAAGTCTTTATATACAGGGTAAACCTCTTTACTGAAAAACTCATATGGGCCAAGTGCTGCACCTGCAATAGAAGCTGAGTGTCCGTTTACATATTTAGTTAATGAGTGTATAACAACATCGGCCCCTAAACGAAATGGTTGTTGTAAATAAGGCGAGCAAAATGTGTTATCAATAATAAGCATAGTCTCACTTTCTTCAGTTAGTTTAGATATAGCTTCAATATCACAAACAGCTAAGGTTGGGTTGTCAGGTGTTTCAATAAAAACGGCAGCAATATTTGGGTGTTTCTCTAATAATTGTTTTATGTTCTCTGTACTGGTAGCATCAGTAAAAAATATTTCTATGCCAAAACGATTTTGTAAAAAACGCATAAACGAATCGGTACAACCATACACATTACCAACCACAATAGCGTCGCCGGGCTTAACAAAGCCCATAATAATAGTAGTAATAGCAGCCATACCCGATGCAAATACTAAAGATGCAATGGTAGGTGTTTTCTCATCCTTAGCTAAAGCATTATCAATAATATGTCCACACTCTAATTGAAATAAAACCTTTTCTAAGTATTCTGTATTAGGGTTTCCAAGTCGGGTATATATACGCGCATAAGGTTTTTCACCACTTGGCGAATTTCCTAAAAAACGAGATGCGCCATCTGCTACATCTTTAAACTTAAAAGTAGATTTTTGATGGATATTAGGTAATCCCGTTCCGGCACAAATAGCATTAAACCTATCAACATCCATTTGTTTTTCGTTGGTTTGTGCATAAGCATGCTTTCTTTTTATCCACTCGGACCACCAGTTAAATCTACCTTTCATTGTGTTTTGTTTTGTGGTAAATGTACAGTTTTAATGTATTTTATTTTAAATTCAATTACTACTTTTGCTTAAAATAAAATCAGAAAGTGATTAAATTTACAGCCACGTTACAAAAATTTAAAGAACAAGGCGAAAAAACAGGCTGGACTTATATTGATATTCCATCAGAGATTGCGAGTAAGGTAAAGCCCAATCAAAAAAAATCATTTCGTATAAAAGGCACTATTGATAATTATGTTTTCAAGGGCGCAAGTATATTGCCAATGGGCGAGGGTGATTTTATATTGCCTATAAATGCCACGATCCGTAAAAACATTAAGAAGTTTTTAAAAGGAGAAAAAGTTGTTTTACAAATAGAAGAAGATAAAGCACCGGTAGAAATATCAGCAGATTTAATGGCTTGTTTAGAAGATGAAACAAAAGCAAAAGCATTCTTCTTAAAGTTACCAAAATCGCATCAAAATTATTATTCTAAATGGATAGAAAGTGCCAAAACCGATGCCACCAAAGCCAAACGAATTGCTATGGCAATAAATGGCTTTAACAAACAGATGAACTATCCCGAAATGATGAGGGCTAATAAAGAGGGTAAATTATAGCTTATTTTAGTGTCTAACTGTCTGTAAATCAGTTAAAAATTAACTTATCTTTGAAAATAAATTTAGTAAAGTGAAAAAAATATTTTCATTTATATTCTTGGTTTTTT
>DATHOW010000033.1:0-2478 GCA_035484495.1 Bacteroidia bacterium
AAACAAGCAACAAAACAAAGCGTAACAACACTACAAAAAACAAACAAATCGCCTTCGGTTACATTGCTTAACGATGCCATGTTCCAAATAACAAAGTTTTTAAGATGTAGTGCGCTCGATAAATATTCTAAAACCGATTGCCAGGCTCCGGCAATAAAACCAATCATCATACCAATTAATAAAATGTGAGTTTGGTTATGAATTTTTTTTGCGATAAACATAATTAAAAATAAACCGACCAAAGCTCCCAAAGATGATGCTAGTGGAATGCCCAGCGAATGAAAAAAAGAGCTTGCCACACCACCACCACCCAACATAAACAAGGCTACGGCTAAGGATGAAACCGAGTTTACACCCAACACATAAGGCCCTGCCAACGGGTTTCTAAAAAAGGTTTGCATCAACATGCCCGATACTGCTAAAGCAGAGCCCGCGCATATAGCCGCCATCGCTTTTGGTAAACGATAACCCAGTACAATAATAGTATCAGTTACAGTTGCGTGGTCAGTAAAGCAAGCTAATATTCTGTTTACAGGAATAAACACCGAACCCGAAGCAACATCCAACACAAACAAAACAAGCGTTAGCAAAATCAGTAACATATATTTTGTGGCAAACCTCATTTAAGCTGCTTATAATATTTTAGTGTATGATTAGGTAATAATTTGGGATGAAAAATTTTAATTAAATCAGCCAATAATTCATCGGGGCGATTTAGCCCGCTTTCCCAATAAGCGTTTCCTCCGGTTTCATCAACTAAAGCATTGTTATTATAAAGATTTCCTTTCTTATAGGCATTAAAAATTCCGTAGCGTTTGTCTTGTTTTATAATATCAGCAGCGGTATTAGAGTAATGCAAATTAATCCAAAAATCTGCACCGGCAGCTTTACTAATTACCTGCTCCATGTTTAACGAAACACTGGCAGTTTTATCATTGTCTTTAAAAATATAATCAGCGCCTGCATTTTTAAGCAGTTGGGCTGTGGTGCTTTTTCCTCCGGGTACAAACCAAACGTCACCTGTTTTAACTTCTGTAAACACAGTTGGTTTATTGGCACAAGTATCTGCCATGCTTTGTAATTGCAAATAGTTTTTTTCTATCGAAGAGAATAGCGAGTCTGCCCTTTGTTCTACATTAAAAAATAAAGCCAATGCCTTAACCCATTCAACACGCGCAAGCGGATTGTTTTCATAATAATCGGCACACACTACGGGGATGATATTTGCTTTTAATAAACGTGTATCAAAATCTTTTTTAGTATCTCCGCTTGGGTTTATAAAAATAGCATCGGGTTTGCAAACCAAAGTTTGCTCTATATCCAACACACCACTTTTGCTAAGTTGCTTTACTTTATTATCTCCACATTTTTTTTTGATGATAGGATTATATACATAATCCGAATTATCAACCGCTGTTATATAATTTAAACAATTTAAATTGTTTAAAGCCCCAATGAAAAAGGCATCCAGCACCGCTGCCGATTTTAAGGGTGTTTTTAGATAGTAAGCATTATAGCTTAGTTGCGGTTTTTCGTTTGCATATAAAACATACACCAACGAATCTGTTTTTTCTTTATTGGTATAAGTAACCAAGGCGCAAAAACCTTCTTCTTTATATATCTTAAAATAAGTGGCGTAAGTGTTTTGTTGCGTATGTGTTAATGAAGCCGTTGTTTCTTTTTTCTTCTGCTCGTTATTGCATGAAACAAAAAAAAGTAAAACAATGCTAAAAACTGAAATGCTTTTTTTCATACTAAGGCGTAGCAATCATTTTACGGTAAATTTCATCGCTGCCTGCACGCAGCTTTATCCAAACATTTAGTTTGCTATATACTTTATCTTCCATCACACAAAAAAATGCGGTGTGTTTTATAGATGGTAAAAACATACTGATGTTGTTTTCCTTTTCAGGCAATGATAAAAACGATGATGAATTAGTTTTTAAAAATAGCGGCTTTGCCAAATTACTTTGCGCTTTTAATGAGATAGAAAATCCCATTAAAACACAACTAATAATAACACTATTTCTAACTAATGTTTTGATGTAGTAAATATAAAGCTTTGTACGGATATTTCTATCCTACCAATTCAGCTTCTGTATCTTTTTCTACACGCAGGTTTTCAATAATAAATTCCTGACGGTCTTGCGTGTTTTTACCCATGTAGTAACTCAACATTTCTTGTATCGATGCGCGTTGGTCAATCAACACAGGCTCTAAACGAATGTCTTTGCCAATAAAGTGTTTAAACTCATCCGGCGAAATCTCACCCAAACCTTTAAAGCGGGTAATTTCGGGCTTCGGACCAAGTTTAGCAACCGCTGCTTTACGCTCTTCATCGCTGTAACAATAAATGGTTTCTTTTTTATTTCTCACACGGAACAGAGGAGTTTGTAAAATAAACACGTGGTTATTTTTTACCAAATCAGGAAAAAATTGTAAAAAGAAGGTTAGTAACAACAAACGTATATGCATTCC
>DATHOW010000034.1:0-5704 GCA_035484495.1 Bacteroidia bacterium
TTTTATTGGTCGATTTCATTTTGCTCAACAACATAGCTGACGTAATTCCTTCGATGGGTAACTCGCGTGCAGGGTAAATGTCTAGCAACAAACATTCATCTAGCATATCCAAGCTCTCTGCAAAACCATCTGCAAAATCGCGTGTGCGTGTAAACAAGTGTGGCTGAAAAATACCAGTAATTTTTTTAGCCGGATACAAGGCTTTTGCTGCACCAATAGCTGCTTTCAACTCCTCGGGATGATGTGCATAATCATCTATGTAAATAACATTTTTTGTTTTTACGCGATAATCAAATCTGCGTTTTACACCACCAAAATTTTGTAATGCTTTTTTTATTACAGCATTATCAATGTTTAGTAGTTGTGCTACAGCCACGGCGGCTGTTGCATTTTCTACATTATGCAAACCCGGAATGCCCAACACAGCATTACTTAAATACGACAAAGAACTCGCTACATCAAAATAAAAATCACCGTCACGTATCTCTACGTTTTTCGCACAGAAATCTGCTTCTAAATTTACAGCGTATGTTTGCCTCTTTACTTCAAGCGATAATGTGTTATCAACATTTTTCTTAACAATTAAATGCCCCTTGGCATTTACCTGATTTGCAAACATGGTGTACGAATCATGCATATAACTCACGTCACCATAAATATCCAAATGGTCGGCATCAACGCTAGTAATTACTCCCATATAAGGGTGTAGAGTTAAAAAAGAGCGGTCGTACTCATCAGCCTCAACAACTACAAAAGTGTTTTCGGTAGGTTGTTTGCTGCCTAAAAGTAAATTAGTGTTATAATTTTTTGTAATGCCACCTAAAAAAGCATAACAGTCAAACCCTGCGGTTTTTAAAATATGAGCGACTAATGACGAGGTGGTTGTTTTACCATGTGTGCCTGCCACAGCAATGGTTTTAAACTGTTTGGTTATCTCGCCTAAAATTTCGGCGCGTTTTTTTAATGTGTAGTTTTCTTTTTGCACAAAAACAAACTCAGCATGATCTTTTGGTACGGCAGGGGTGTAAACAATTAAGATTTCTCCTTTTTCATATTCGGCAAGCAGGTAATTCAAATACTCAACATTCTCATCAAAATGTACGTCTATCCCCTCGTTTTGCAATTCGTTTGTTAGTACGGTTGGTGTTTTATCATAACCTGCCACTTTAATTCCGTAGTGATTAAAATAACGAGCCAGTGCACTCATGCCAATGCCACCAATGCCCAAAAAATAAATAAGTTTATAGTTAAACAAGTTCATGTGTCAGATAAATTATTTATAGCCTACTAATTTTAAAACCTCACTTGTAATAATTTCTGCGGCGTTTGGTAGAGCCAGTTTTGCAATGTTTTGCTTTAATTCTTGTTGCTTAGCATTATCGGTAACCAGCTTTACAGCTTCATTTACCAATTTGCTCGATGCCTCGAAATCTTTCACTAAAATGGCTGCGTTTATATTTACTAACGACATGGCATTTTTAGTTTGATGGTCCTCTGCCGCAGTAGGCAGCGGAACTAAAATGCAAGGTTTTTGAATGATACACAATTCTGAAATGGCGCCTGCACCTGCACGAGATACCACGCAATCTGCAATGGCATAAGCCAAATCCATACGGGTAATAAAATCAACAGCTTTTATATTTTTATCTGTGAATGGAGCTGTTTGTTGTTTGGCAGTATCAATATAAATTTTACCTGTTTGCCAAACTAACTGAATATTGTTTTCGGCTAACTGTTGTAAACCTTTGCCCATAGCCTCGTTAATGCCCTTGGCACCAAGGCTGCCACCAACAACTAGAATGGTTTTTTTATTTCCGTCTAAATTGAAAAAGGTTAAACCTTCTTCTCTTTTATCGGCTACTTGTTGTAAATCTTGTCTAACCGGGTTTCCGGTCAAAATAATTTTTTCTTTCGGAAAGAATTTATCCATGCCCTCATAAGCCACACAAATTTTACTAACCTTTTTTGAAAGAATTTTATTTGTAATGCCCGGGTATGAATTTTGTTCTTGAATCAATGTTGCAATGCCTCTTGATGATGCGGCTCTTAGCATTGGGCCACTTGCATAACCACCGGTGCCAATAACAACATCAGGTTTAAAATCATTTAATATTTTTTTGGCTTTTAAAATACTTGATATAACTTTAAATGGAAAAGATAAATTTGATAGCGTAAGCTTGCGTTGCAAACCACTTATCCAAAGTCCTATAATTTTATAACCGGCGGCCGGAACTTTTTCCATTTCCATTCTGCCTTCAGCACCCACAAATAAAATATCTGCATCGGGTACTTGTTTTTTTATTTGGTTAGCAATAGCCACTGCGGGGAAAATATGTCCGCCAGTGCCACCTCCACTAAGTATAACTTTAAGCTGTGGCAAGTTCGCCTCCTTTCTCAGTTTCTATTTCTTCTTTGCCATCGTTATCATAAACTTCGCGGCTAACGCTTAAAATAATGCCAACTGAAATACTGGTAAACCAAATAGATGTTCCCCCCATGCTCACTAGGGGCAATGGCTGACCTGTTACCGGAAATAAATTAACTGCAACAGCCATATTTACCATGGCCTGAAAAACCAAACTAAAACTTAAACCTACGGCAAGTAAACCTCCGAAGGTTTTTTCTGCCTTTCGTAAAATCCGAATCGATCTAAAAAATAAAATAAGATACAAAAATAAAAGTGATAAACCCATTAAGGAGCCGTACTCCTCTATAATAATAGCATATATAAAATCAGATGCAGCTTGCGGTAAAAAATTCCGCTGTGTGCTGTTGCCCGGGCCAACCCCAAAACCATATCCACGGGCTATAGCGATTTTTGCTTGTTCTGATTGATAATTACTTTGCGAATCTCCACTCGTAAAATTTTCGATACGGGCTTTCCATGTAGCACCCCTGCGCATAATATCGGGTTTTACATAAATAACCGTTCCAAAAAGTATCCCTGCTAATAAACCTGCACCAACAATGGCTCCAATAAATTTTAAAGGAACTCTACCAACAAACATAATAAGCAGGCAAGTAAAAAATAGTAAAGCAGCAGTAGAAAAGTTTGCCGGAAAAATTAAAGCGCAAATTATACCTACGGGAAGAAGAATGGATTTTAGAATCACTTTAAAATCATCTAACTGATCTTGTTTAATAGTAAGCATTCGGGCTACAAAAACAATGAGTGCGAGTTTTGCAAAATCGGAGGTTTGAAAGGTTAAACCAATCCCCGGAATTTCTAACCAACGATTTGCCTCGCCTGCACTAACACCTTTTAGTAACGTAAATAATAAAAGTGGAATAGAGACAATTAAACCAACTTGCGATAAACGCGAAAATAGTTTGTAATTAAATTTATGTACCAGGTACATAATTACAAACCCCATCAGGCATATCAACCCGTGCTTTATTAAAAAGTACTCGGTGTTTCCGCCTTTTGATTTTTGCGCCAAGGCGTTACTTGAACTGTATACTACCAATACAGATATAATGGTAAGTAAAAATACAACCATCCAAATAACGCGGTCGCCTTTTATATAGTTAGTTAGTTTCAATTTTTAATTTTAAAGAGAACGAACTGATGATTTAAATTGAGACCCACGGTCTTCGTAATTTTGAAACAAATCAAAACTTGCACAAGCCGGTGATAATAAAACCGCATCACCTTTTTTACCTAATTTGTAAGAATAAGAAACTGCTTCGTGCATTGATTGTGCTTCAACAATAGTTTCAACTGCCGAAGAAAAGTTTTCAATCAATTTAGAGTTATCTACTCCTAAACAAACAATTGCTTTTACTTTACTTTTTACTAAGTCGTAAAGTTGTGTGTAATCGTTTCCTTTATCAACACCACCCATAATAAGTACTACGGGTTTAGTCATGCTCTCTAAGGCATACCATACCGAGTTAATGTTTGTAGCTTTTGAATCGTTTATAAATTCAATGCCGTTAATGGTTGCAACAACTTCTAAACGGTGTTCTACATTTACAAAATCGCTCAGGCTTTCGCGAACGTTTTCTTTGCGTACATCAACCAGGCGTGCTGCAATTGCAGATGCCATTGAGTTGTAAACGTTGTGCTTGCCTTGTAGGGCTAATTGTTCTATGGTCATTGTTATAGGGTTTTGGTTTATATTTATGGTTATTTCGTTTTCGTTTAAATAGGCTCCGTCTTGTTCAATTTTTTTCTTGATAGAAAAAGGATAGCGAGTTGCTTTAGGATTTACTTGTTCTAAATATTGCATAATGGCTTCGTCATCTGCGCAATAAATAAAAGCACCATCAGCAGTTTGGTTTTGCGCTACACGGAATTTTGAAAGCGCGTAATTCTCAAACTTATATTCGTATCTATCAAGATGGTCGGGAGTAATATTTAAAAGAATGGCTATGTCTGCTTTAAAATCGTACATGCCATCTAACTGAAAACTGCTTAATTCAATAACGTAGTAGTCAAAATTTTCGGTAGCCACTTGCCATGCTAAACTTTTACCTACGTTTCCGGCTAAACCTACATTGTAACCTGCGTTAGTAAGTATGTGGTAGGTTAGCATGGTAGTTGTTGTTTTACCATTGCTACCCGTAATGCAAATCTTTTTGGCATTAGTATATCTGCCGGCAAATTCAATTTCAGAAATAACTTTAATGCCCTTTGCTTTTGCTTTTTTTACTAAATCCGCTTTATCGGGAATGCCAGGACTTTTAATTATTTCGCTGGCATTTAAAATTTTCTCTTCTGTGTGTAAGCCTTCTTCAAATGCAATATTGCTTTCTTGCAATACGGTTTTGTATTTTTCTTTTATCTCACCTTTATCAGATACAAATACATCAAAGCCCTTAGCTTGCGCCAGGATAGCAGCACCCACGCCGCTTTCTCCGCTACCTAATATGACGATACGTTTTTCCACTATCTAAGTTTCAGTGTTACAATAGTTAGTACAGCTAACATGATTCCTATAATCCAAAAACGAGAAACAATTTTTGATTCATGTAAACCACCTTTGTGATAATGATGATGAAGAGGCGCCATTTTAAATAAGCGATGTGTTTTTGCGTACTCAAGTCCGTGTTTCTTTTTTCTGATTTTGAAAACAAACACTTGCATTACAACGGAAAGATTTTCTACTAAAAAGATTCCACACAGAATAGGAAATAAAAGTTCTTTACGAATAGCAATTGCAAACACCGCAATGATTCCACCTAAGGCTAAACTTCCGGTATCGCCCATAAAAACCTGCGCAGGATATGAGTTGTACCAAAGGAAACCGATACATGCACCAACAAATGCTGCAATAAAAATTACTAGCTCGCCCGAGTTGGGGATGTACATTATATTGAGGTAATCGGCAAAAACCATGTTACCCGATACGTATGCTAAGATGCCAAGCGTGGTTCCAATAATAGCAGATGTACCTGTTGCCAAACCATCCATGCCATCGGTTAAATTAGCCCCGTTAGAAACCGCGGTTACAATTATAATTACGATAGGAATAAAAATTATCCAACCCCATTTATTACAATCGTTACAAACCCATCCAATTAAATTGTTGTAATCAAACTCGTTGTTTTTTACAAACGGAATAGTTGTTTTTAATGTTTTAGTTTCTTCTACAGCATATTTGGGTGCTTTATATTCGTTACCTTGATTTAAGGCAACATCAAACGAAGAAGATTTTGAACCACTTGAATAAACACGTTCCTTAACGGTAACTTCCGGATT
>DATHOW010000035.1:0-29123 GCA_035484495.1 Bacteroidia bacterium
GCGCAGTTGTTTAATGATGTGGGCAATAGTGCCAACCTCATTTAAATCCTCGGGCTTAGGCTCTTCAATAGCATCGTTTTTTTGAGAAACTACACCAATGATTTTAGAACCTTTATAAGCATCGCGAATTAATTGTATGGATTTATCTCTGCCTACAGTAATCGGTATAACAACTCCCGGAAACAAAACCGTGTTGCGTAAAGGAAGTATAAAAACAGACTCAGGAAGCTTTTCGTTATTCATTTGGTCTTCATCTTCCTGAGATAATAAAGGGATAAATTCGGCATCTTCCTCATTTATACCGTTAAATCGCATATCGTTAAAAAAATCGTTCATGGTAAAAAATTATAGTTAGCTAGTGCGAAAAATTATGCCATAAGCCAATAGTTGTCAAAATGGCGCTATTATGGAGTTATTGCTGAATAAATGGTAGTATTTGCAGCGTCTACCGTGCCAAGTATTTGCATTACCTGGGTTTTTTCTTCGTTGGTAGCACCTTTAAAAATATTTACTATTTCCTGGTTTTTCGATTCGAAAAATACTTGTACGTTAAAAGAGCCCGGGCGATTTTTATGAACCTCGTTTATATTATTAATGGCTTGTAAAACTGCTGCACGTCCGGTTTCCATATTATCATACATAATATCTAAACCTTTACGGTGGTAATTAAACATGGTTTCGCGTAGGGGCTGAAACATGGGGTTTAAAATATTATCAATGTAAATGTATCTGTTTTTAAACCCATTGTCTGATGATAGCCAACCCGGATAATTAGCAGCCTCCCCTTGTGCATTATTTACAATAGTTTGCGCCTTTTTCCACATATCAGTTCCACCAAGCAACGAAAAGCTATCATAATCGATAGCTAAGATTACGTAGGCATAGTAAGCTAAAACCGAAGTAAGGTTTGTTGTAAAGCCTTGCAAGTTAAAATCCATTGGTTGCCCTTCAGCATAAAAAAACGTAAATGATTTATCCTGATAATCAAACACGGTGCTGTTGTAGCCCGCTTTAAATACAGGGCGACGAGACGATATAGAAATAGAACCTTGATAAGATCCGCTACCTAAATCAGTAGACACGTTAATGATAACTTGACAATCTATACGCTCGTTTTGTTCAAACTTATCACTTGTAAAACGATAATTATTCATAAAATCGCGCACTTGAGTTTGCATGGTTGTACCAAAAATACGTAGGTTATCAGCTCCTTGTAATTGTGTAGTTATACTTACTTGGCAATTTAATTCTTGTGCTTGTATTGTATTTATATACAACAGCCCACACAAAACTAACAGATATGAAAAAAACTTTTTCAACTTATTTCTTTAAATAATTCAAGGTAAAATTAAGAATATCCCTGGCAACATCTTCTTTGTTTTTTAAACCATAATCAAACACTTTTCCACCTTGGTCAATAATGGTAATTTTATTGGTATCTGTGGCAAAACCTGCACCCGCATCTTGTAATGAATTGGCTACAATAAAATCTAAGTTTTTTGCTTTTATTTTTTTGGTAGCGTACTCAATTACGTTTTCTGTTTCTAAAGCAAAACCAACTAAGCATTGCTGTTTTTTTTGTTTGCCAAGCTCAGCTAAAATATCAACGGTTTTGGTAAGGTTTATCTGAAAAGTATCTTCTTTCTTTTTTATTTTCTGAGAGCTGTAATCTGCTGCTTTATAATCAGCAACAGCCGCTGACATTATGGCAATGTCTATTTTTTTAAATAACTCAACACAATGCCCGTACATTTCGTTAGATGATTCTACGCGAATACATTTTACTGAACTATTTGGCGATAAATGTGTGGGCCCTAATACTAAAGTAACTTCAGCTCCTTCGTGTGCAAAAGCATTTGCTATAGCAATGCCCATTTTCCCGCTGGAACGATTGCCAATAAAACGTACAGGGTCTATTTCTTCGTAGGTTGGTCCGGCACTTACTAAAACTTTTTTTCCTTTTAACGCACCATGCGTTTCAAATTCTTTTTCTAAAAAAGCAATAATGTTTTCGGGCTCGGCCATTCTACCTTCTCCATGTAAACCACTGGCTAATTCACCCGTTTCAGGTGGAATAACAATATTGCCGTAAGAAATTATTTTCTCGATATTATTTTTTGTTGTTGGGTGATTATACATATCCACATCCATAGCGGGTGCAACATAAACTTTACATCTGGCTGAAAGATAAGTTGCTAGTAGTAAGTTGTCACATAAGCCTGTTGCCATTTTTGCTAATGTATTAGCTGTGCATGGTGCAATAACAAAAGCATCAGCCCAAAGGGCTAAATGCACATGGTTATTCCAAACTTTTTCAGGGGTGAAAAAATCTACTTCAACTTTATTTTTTGATAGTACAGAAAGTGTTTGTGGGCTAACAAAAGTTTGTGCATCGGGAGTCATTATAACTTTAACCTCGGCACCTTTTTTAATAAATAAACGTACTAGGTTAGCTGTTTTATAAGCAGCTATACCGGCACTTACGCCTAAAAGTATTTTTTTTCCGTTTAGCATAAAAAACAAAAGGCAGCGTGCTTTTGCCAACTGCCTTTAGTAACGTAAATTTTATTTTTTATTGTGCTTTTTCGTCGGTTGGTTTACGATAATGTATTTTTTCGTCTAAAAACTCCTGAATAGCAATTAAAGTTGGTTTAGGCAATTTTTCGTAAAATTTAGAAACCTCAATTTGCTCGCGGTTTTCAAAAATTTCTTCTAAATTATCTGAATGAGAACTAAAATCATCTAATTTTTCATGAAGCTCTTCGCGCATTTGTAAAGCTATTTGGTTTGCACGACGGCTAATAATAGTAACAGCTTCGTATATGTTACCGGTTTTTTCATCAAACTGACGAATGTCACGTGTAACGGTAGTTGGGTCTGCTTTTACGTTTTTAAAATCCATTTTTATTTTAGTTTTTGGTGTTCAGTTTTTAATCGGTCACAATCCTTATAGATATTTTCAGCTTCAGCTATAAAATGACTATTGGGGTACAAATCTACGAATTTTAAGTAATTTTCCATAGCTTTTTCTAAACGATCTGCTTTTTTTGATTCTACACTGTTTTTTGCCAGTAAATAGTACGATTTTATAACCATAAGCAGCATTTCGTCGTTATGGGGTGATTCAGGGAAATCCTTAATAAAGTTTAGGCAGGCTGGGGTAGCGGCTTTCCAATCGTCCCTAAAAAAGTAGCCTTTGGTAACTTCGTATGCTTTTTTCTCCAGCTTAAAACGTAGTTTATCCATCAATATATTACAGGTGTCAACACGTTTACTTTCAGGAAATTCATTTAAAAAATTCTGAATTTCTTGTATAGCGTTTTTTGTATCACTTTGGTCTAGACTGTATTTGGGCGAGCTTAAATAGTAACAATAAGCATTCATAAAAGCACATTCTTCGGCATGTACACTATTAGGAAAGGTACGAGCAAAGGTTCTAAAATGGAAGCCTGCCAGGGCATAATCAGTTAAATAATAATGGCAGTAGGTATAGTAATAGTAAACTTGTTCGGCACGCTCGGTACCCTTAAAAACGGGTATAAGCTCCTCAAATAAAGTTTGTGCCGATGTGTAGTTTGTTTTATTATAATATTCAATTGCTTTTGTATATTTAAGCTCAAAATCTGAGCTTTTTAAAATTTTATTAAAATCGCCGCAGGCAAAAAAAGTAAAGGAAATGAATAATGTTAAAATATATTTTAAAAGCTTATCTTTCATATATAAGTTTGCAAAGGTACTAAAATGAAGGATATAACTATACATCTGTTAAAAGGCTTTTGCGACTTGTTTTTTGGAGATAGTCCTCAACGTGCTATAACGCTATTTGGTGAGCCTAACGAAAAGGAGGAACTTATTGATGAGTTGTTTAACGAAAAAAGTATGGTTTATCATTATTGGGATCACGGCTTTTCTTTGTTTTTTAAAAATGATGAAAACAAAGGTTTACATTGTGTAGAGGTTGATAATAAGGAGGCTGTTTTACTGGGCGAAAAATTATTTGCACTAAAAGAAGAAGATATTATAAGTTTATTTAAGAAAAACGCTTTCCCTCTTAGTGAAACTGAGCAGCACACTTGGGGCGAAAAGCGAATGAGTTTTGATGAAGCTTTTGCTGATTTATATTTTGAAAAAGGGAAACTAATTTCTATTAACTTTTGTACGCCCGATTACTTTGGCGATATATCTAATCTTAATTTGAATTAGTATATAATTTGACAACCCGGCAATAGAATTTTTAAAATTTCTATTTCGTCTTTGTTAATTGGGTTGTCGCGCAAATCAAGCTTGGTAAGGTTTTTAAGCTGACAAATAGTATCGGGTATTTTAGTAATGTTATTTTTTTTGAGTGATAAGGCATACAGGTTTTTGCATTTATATATATCGCGCGGAATGGAGCTTAACTTATTATAATCTAACACCAAAACCTCTAAATTACTTAGCTTATCAAGGTTTTCCGGTATAGCTTGTATGCCGCAATTAACAATTACCAGCATTTTTAAAGGGGTAATAGAAAACAAAGGTTTAGGCAAACTATCTAAAATAGCACTTTCAATAATTAAGTCGTTTAACGATTTTAAATATTTTAAACTCTTAGGTAGCTTTAGTGTATCGTTAGTGCCCGAAAATTTAAATGTTTTTAATCGCTGTAAATAAGCAATGTTTTGTGGTATAGAGTCTATCTTGGTATTATGTAATTCTAAATACATAAGGCTTCCTAGTTTATTAAAATCTTTAGGAAAGTTTGTAAACTCATTATTATATGAACCCAAGTAAACCAAATTAATAAGCGAACTAAAATCATCGGGCCATTGGTTTACTGATATGCTTTGTAATTGCAATGCTTGCAGGTTACTAAGTTTAGTAAGCTTTGGCCATATCTTTAAATCAACAGGCTGATAGCTAAGATTAAGTTTGTAAACCGATTTTTCGTCTTTAAGTGCCAATTTTAAATCTGTATAAACAGGTGCGCCATAGGGGCCGTACTTATCAAAAGCAGTTTTAATTTCTTCTTGGGCAAGGGTTTTGCCAAAAAGCAGTACTAAAAGTAGTATGAAAGCCGTTTTTTGCATGACTGCGACTAAAGTACATTTTTATAGATACTGCCATAAATTATTTTTCAACCATCTATTTTTGCCAATAAATCGTAAAATAGTATTTATACCCCCTATTTTTTCAACATAAAATTTTAAAAAGTTGATATTTTTTAAATATACCCCCTAATTTTTTGATACATTTGTCAAAAATTTATAAAAAAAATGGGTAACAGACGTTTTACAGCACTCCAAGAAGTAGCAAAAAGAACTCCGGTTGAGCCAATTGCTCCCGGAACACAAATTTCAGCTTATTATGGCTCTAATGTTTTTGGGCATGATGCCATGAAAGAGTTTTTAAGTGAAGAAGCTTTTAGCATGGTACAAAATGCTATGGAAAAAGGAACTTCTATTGATCGTAAAATTGCCGACCAAGTGGCTTCAGCTATGAAAAACTGGGCTGCTGGCAAAGGCGCTACACACTATACACATTGGTTTCAACCATTAAACGGTACTACTGCCGAAAAACACGATGGTTTTTTTGAGCCTTCTGAAAACGGACGTGCAATTGAGCGTTTTAGTGGTAATCAATTAGTACAGCAAGAACCTGATGCTTCCAGTTTCCCTAGTGGCGGCATTCGTAATACTTTCGAGGCACGTGGTTATACAGCTTGGGATGCAACATCGCCTGCTTTTGTATTTGATAAAACACTTTGTATCCCAACTATATTTGTTTCATATACAGGTGAGGCTTTAGATTTTAAAACGCCTTTATTACGATCGATAACTGCTTTAGATAAAGCTGCTACTGATGTTTGCCAGTATTTTGATAAAAACGTAACCAAAACAATTGCTACCCTTGGCTGGGAACAAGAATATTTTTTAGTTGATGCCGCTTTATTTAACGTGCGTTACGATTTACAACAAACAGGCAGAACTTTAATTGGGGCATCGCCTGCAAAAGGCCAACAATTAGAAGACCATTATTGGGGTTCAATTCCTGCAAGAGCTATGGCTTATATGCGCGATTTTGAATTAGAGTGTCATCTATTAGGCATCCCTGTTCGCACACGTCATAACGAAGTTGCGCCGGCGCAATTTGAGTGCGCACCCGTATTTGAAGAAGTAAACTTAGCAGTTGACCATAACCAATTACTAATGGATATTATGGAAAAAGTAGCACTCCGTCATAACCTACGTGTGTTGTTGCACGAAAAACCTTATGCAGGTGTTAATGGCAGTGGTAAACATAACAACTGGAGTTTAGCTACCAACACAGGTAAAAATTTATTAAGCCCTGGCAAAACACCAAAAACAAACTTACAATTTCTTACCTTTTTTATAAACACCATTAAAGCGGTACACGAGCATGCCGATTTATTACGTGCATCTATCGCATCGGCTAATAACGACCACCGTTTAGGTGCAAACGAAGCTCCTCCGGCTATTATGAGCGCTTTCTTAGGAGATCAACTAAGCAAAATACTAGATGATTTAGAAGTAAGTGTAAGCGATAAAAAAATGACGCCTGAACAAAAAACAGCGTTAAAATTAGGCATTGGTAAAATCCCTGATATTTTATTAGATAACACAGATAGAAACCGTACATCGCCATTTGCATTTACTGGTAATAAATTCGAGTTTAGAGCCGTTGGTTCATCTGCTAATTGCAGCGGACCTATGACAACCCTTAACGCAATTGTTGCAGAGCAATTAATTAAATTTAAACATGCAGTTGATGCTTTAATTGAAAAAGGAGTAGAGAAAGACGAAGCTATTTTTCAAATTCTTAAAAAAGAAATCGTGGCTTCTAAAACTATTCGTTTTGAAGGAAACGGTTATGGTGATGAGTGGAAAAAAGAAGCTAAAAAACGTGGGTTAAGTAACTTTAATACTACTCCACAGGCTTTAGATGCTTATGTTTCTAAGTCTTCTTTAAAACTGTTTGAAGACTTACACATTCTTTCGCACAGAGAGCAGGAAGCTCGTTACGAAATTGCTTTAGAAACCTATACCAAAAAAATACAGATAGAATCTCGCATCATTGGTGATATAGTAACCAATCAAATTATTCCTTCAGCTATCAAGTATCAAAAAACCTTGGTAGATAATGTTAGCGGCATGAAAAATATTTTTGATGCAGCAGAATTTAAAAAGGCGGCGGGCTCTCAATTAGAAATGATAAAAGAAATATCTGAACGTGTTACCATCATTAAAAACGATGTAGAAAAAATGATTGATGAGCGTAAAGCAGCTAACCTATTAGATAATGCTAAAAAACAAGCGCATGCGTATTGCGATAAAGTAAAACCTTTGTTTGAAAGCATCCGTTACCATTGCGATAAATTAGAGTTATTAGTAGATGATGCCACTTGGCCATTACCAAAATATCGCGAAATGCTATATTTAAAATAACCTGCTATAAACTAAAAAGCCCGCTTATCACAAAGCGGGCTTTTTTTATGCAATTACTTTTCATTGATATATCAATTAGTAACAAAACACATACATTTGTATATATTTTAATTATGAAAAGAGCTACTAACGTACTATTTTATACCATAGATAAAGCAATAAAAACATACAGGCAATTTGCGCAAGAGCAATTGAAAAAAGCCAACATTGGTATAACTATCGACCAATGGCTGGTTTTAAATACAATTATAGAGCAACCTGGTATAAGTCAGGCCCACATTGCAGATTATGTGTTTAAAAATGATGCCTCGGTTACGCGTATTGTAGAAAAACTGGTGGAACATAAGTACTTGAAAAAAAATGTTCATGAATCTGATGGGAGAATGGCCTCTTTAAAAGTTACCATAAAGGGCATTGATGTTATTCGTAAAGTAAACCGTGTGGCTGTAAAATATCGTGCAACTGCTTTAGATGGTTTATCTAAAAAAGATATTGAGCTAACTGAAGACACATTGTTGAAAATAATAAATAACTGCAAAAAATAAATATGAAAAAGTACATACTATTTGTAACGCTCCTTTTTTCTTTAAAGTTTACGGCTCAAAATGAGGTGAAACCTTTTATGCCCGAAGTTTTTGGTAAATTTTTTAATGCCAGGGATATGGCCATATCACCTGATGGAACAGAAATGTACTTTACTTATGAGAGTAACAAAAAAGAATTTTCTAGTATTTTGTATATGCAAAAAACTGAGAAGGGTTGGTCTGCATCTGAAGTGGCTTCTTTTTCAGGCAAGTATCGCGACCTTGAGCCATTTTTTTCTGCTGATGGACTTAAATTGTATTTTTCCTCTGCGCGACCATTAAGTGTAACCGCTAATAAATCTAAAGATGTAGATATTTGGTTTGTAGAAAGAAAAAACAAACAAGCTGCTTGGTCAGAAGCTATAAATATGGGTACAGCCATTAATACAGATAAAGACGAGTACTATCCTTCAGTTGCTTTATCCGGTAACATATACTTTACTCGTATGGCTGATGATAATCATAAAGAGGATATATTTATTTCTCGTTATGAAAAACAGCAATACACAATAGCACAAGCTCTTAACGATAGTGTAAATTCAACAACCTATGAGTTTAATGCATTTGTAGCCCCTGATGAATCGTTTATTATTTTCACATCCTACGGTAGAGCAGACGATATGGGAGGGAGTGATATGTATATAAGTGTGAAAAACAAAAGTGGAGAGTTTACAAAAGCACAACACATGGGTAAACAAATTAATTCTAACAAAATTGATTACTGCCCGTTTGTTGATTTAAAAAACCATGTACTTTACTTTACTAGCGAAAGAAATAATGTACCCACCGAATTTGCTGAAAGGCAGAATTTACAAAATCTACAAAAGGCACTATCACAGTATTCAAATGGTTCAGATAGAATATATAGCGTAGCATTTGATGTAAATAAGTATTTGGGCAAATAATTACCCGCTTTTACCTATAAATCGAGGTTGAAAATGTTAAATTTTTTTGCATTTCAGTTTTTATTCATATAATTGCATAGTTAAAAACACTTAAAAACGGAAATCGCATAGGCAAAAATTTACTTTTTACGTACTAATTATAAACAAGTAAAAAGCGAAGCCTATGTCTATTCAACATTTAGATGATAACCGTTTAGTTAACCTTTATGTAAAAGGTAACGAAGAAGCCCTAGCTATTTTAATAAAGCGACACAAACAAAAGGTATATTCTTGCATTTATCTTTTGGTAAGAAACAGAACTCTAACCGAAGATTTCTTTCAAGATACATTTGTAAAAGTGATTCAATCGCTTAAAAGCGGAAATTATTATGAAGATGGAAAGTTTGGCGCTTGGTTGCAACGCATAGCCCGTAACTTGGTAATCGATTACTTCCGCAAAAATAAAAAAATGCAAACGGTGCCTAACGTGGTAAACGAAGATGGCGAAGAGGTTGATATTTTTTCTATCCTGAAAATAGAAAGTGATGATAGAACTGCTGAGGAAAAAATGTTCATCAAAAAAACTATGCGCTCTTTAATAGAAGAACTTCCGTACGAACAAAAAGAAGTAGTTATTATGCGCGCATATTACGATATGAGTTTTAAAGAAATATCAGATATGACTAGTGTTAGTATAAATACTGCGCTTGGGCGTATGCGATATTCGCTTATCAACCTTAAAAAAATGATGGAAGAGAGGCAGATAGAGATTGCTCTTTAGTCTTTTTTGCAGCTTGATTTTTAGTAAAAAATAATTAATATTGTTTTGCTAAATGTGAGACTATGACCGAAGACCTGCTTCATTTTATTTGGAAATACAAATTACTAAAACCTGTATCCCTTTACACGACTTCAAAAACTGAATTACAAATTACTAAGTGCGGAGAGCATAATATACATGCGGGGCCCGATTTTTCAAATGCACGCATAAAATTGGGGGGTACCGAGTGGGCAGGCACCATCGAAATTCATAAAAAGTCATCTGATTGGTTTGTACATAACCATCATACTAATAAAGCTTACGATAACGTGATTCTGCACGTTGTTTATGAGCATGATAAAGAAATTTATAATACAAAAGAACAGCCCATTCCTTGTTTTGAATTGAAGCATTTTTTACAAGACGGTGTTATACAGAAATATGAAAACCTGTATCAAAACAAACAATCTATTCCTTGCGGCACTCTATTTAATGATGTACCCGATATTATTAAAGAACCTTGGTTAGAACGTGTGTTGGTAGAACGCTTAGAAACCAAAACCAGTTTTATTGAAGAGCTTTTTACATTTACCAAAAACAATTGGGATGAAACTTTTTATCTTTTACTCTGCAAAAACTTTGGCTTTCATGTAAACAGCGATGCTTTTTTACAATTGGGCAAATCCATTCCATTAACAACCTTATTAAAACACAGCAATGCTCCTTTACAAATAGAAGCTCTCCTTTTTGGACAAAGTGGTTTGTTGCATAAGGATTTAAAAGATGATTATGCACAAAGTTTATTTAAAGAATACGGATATTTAAAACATAAATATAACCTAACTCCTATACCCCATAATTTAAAATTTTTAAGATTAAGGCCGCAAAATTTCCCTACTATACGCCTGGCTCAACTGGCAAATTTTAGTTTAAAATACCAGCATACGTTTTCAAAAATAGTGGAGGCTAATTATATTAAAGAAGTAAAGGACATTTTCAGTGTATCTGTTTCTGAGTATTGGAAAACGCATTACACTTTTGATGAAGAGAGCGTTTTCAAAGAAAAAGTATTGGGTAAATCATCCATAGAAAATATTATAATAAACACCGTTTGTCCACTTTTGTTTTTCTACGGAAAAATGAAGCAAGACGAAAACCTTATAGAAAAAGCTGTAAAATGGTACTATGAGTTAAAGCCGGAGAAAAATAATATTACCAAGCTATTCGAAGAACTTTCTTTCAAACCTAAGCATGCGGGACATTCACAAGCCTTAATACAACTAAATAATAACTACTGCTCTCAAAAAAAATGCCTGCAATGCAGTTTAGGCGTTTTTATTTTAAGTAAAAAATAGACGTAAATTATATTTCTAAATTATCTTTGTAAAATGTGCGCTAAAAAATCAGGCAAAACCTTTAAAAGAATACTTTCATTAATTACGCTGGCTGTATTATTGTTCGCAGGATATAGCGCTTATGTCGCTTTTTTAAAACCTAAT
Source organism: Bacteroidia bacterium (assembly GCA_035484495.1). Lineage (GTDB taxonomy): Bacteria > Bacteroidota > Bacteroidia > B-17B0 > Aurantibacillaceae > PALSA-968. Next base: position 11,173 of record DATHOW010000035.1, read on the forward strand.
ATATATTTAGACGGCAAAAAATATAAATTTATTTACATCCCAACAAAATATACCTATGAAGAAATGATTGGGATGTTGGAGGAGGAAAATATTTTACAAGATAAAAAAACCTTTGAGTGGCTTGCCAAAGCTTACGATTTACAAAACACCTTTAAACCAGGCAAGTATAGGGTAATTGCAGGCATGACCAACCGCCAGCTTATAAATAGTATAAGGAATGGGAAACAAGAAAAAGTGAAAATTACCTTCAACTCATCAGATCATACAAATGATGATATCATTAAAAAAATAGCTGATAAACTAGAGATTACAGAAGATGAGTTGGAAACCTTTTTTGTTAGCCAAACTCCTTTACGCGATAAATATAATTTTACCAACGAAAACTTACGTTGTCTTTTTATCCCCGAGACATACGAGCTAAATTGGAACACATCTTTGCCTGATTTTATGCAGTTGGTGGAAAAAAACTACAATGATTTTTGGAATAACGCACGCCAGCAAAAAGCAAAACGAGCTAACCTTACGCAAAGCGAAGTTATTGTATTAGCTTCTATTGTTCAGTCAGAGTCAGCTATAGATGAAGAACAGCAACAAATTGCAGGGGTTTACATAAACCGCCTGCACAAAAATATGCCCCTACAGGCCGACCCAACTTTAATTTATGCCGTAGGCGATTTCACTATAAAACGTGTGCGTAATGGAGATAAAGACATTGACTCACCTTACAACACCTATACCAATAAAGGACTTCCACCGGGGCCAATTTGTTTGCCTTATCAGCAGGTTATAGATGCTGTGCTAAATTACAACAAACATAATTTTTTATATTTCTGTGCCAAGCCAAATTTAAATGGCTATTCTAACTACTCAGTTACTTACGAAGACCATAGAAAATATGCTGATGCCTATCAAAAAGAAATGGATAGAAGAGGCATAAATAGATAGCCTAAAAAGCGTGCCCAAACTGAAAGAAGAACTGTCTGTCTTCTTTCGAAATAGCATAATCAAAACGCAAAACAGTATTTACATTCCAAGCTATGCGTAAACCTAAGCCCTCTGCATAATGGTAATTGCTAGCATAACCAAATAACCTAGAAGGTGTGTTGCCAACTCCACCAACATCAAAAAATGGTACAGCACTTAAAGCAAGATGTTGTTTTAATATGGTAAATTGAGTAAAACGCGCACGTAATTCGGTATTTACAAAATCTAAATAATTGCCAACAAAGCGAGCTTGTTTGTAGCCACGTAAAGCAAACCGGCCACCTACCACGTCATAAACACCACCTTCTGAGCCCCACTCTTCCATATATTCGTACACAGGGGCATTTCCGTTAACTGAAGCCACACCACCTCGCATAGCAAATATTAATTTTTTAAATACAGATGGAAACAGGCGTTGGTAAACTTTAACCTGTGCAAACACCTTATTAAAATTGTAGTTAGACCCTAAGGCTTGTAAAGATAATTCATCGGTTACCTCTGCAAAAACACCTTTGCCCGGGTCGCTTTCTAAATCGCGTGTATCATATACTAAACCGGCTTGCAACATGGTAACCGTTGTTCTTCCGATACCTAGTGTACGAGCACTTGCAAAATCGTTTTGTAAAAGCGAATTCCCATCTAAAGTAAATATACCCATATTAGCATAACGGAATCCCACTAAAGCACGCATTTTACTTTTAAAGAAAGAGCGTTCTGCACTTACATCCAACATTAAATTATTTGTTTCGGTATAGCGGTTGTAGTTTTTGTAATTAGCAGATAACGAACTTATATATTTATCATAATTAGCATATACAACTCCTGTTTGCGGATTAGTTAAGCCAGCAAGACTTTTTTCGCTAACCCCAAAATAAACCATATTGGGGTCGTTTTCATAAATGCCTTCTATTCGTAAACGCCACTTGCTTTTAAAAATATAAGGCATATCTAAACCAAGCACAATTTCATTTTGAGATTTTGTAGTATTAAAAACCGATAGCGATACTTTTGCTTGGTAAGGTGTGTAAGCATAAAAAGGGTCGTTTTTTTTGCCATTAAAATATAACATGCCTTCTGCTCCATAGCCAAAGCCGTTTACCGGGTCGGAGCTTAGTTGCGGAACAGCGGTAACATAAGTTCCCTCTTTTTTATGCGCTAAATCTTCGTCAGATAATTTTTTTTCGTTGGCTATAGCAAAGGGTAGTTTTGCAGAGTCTTGTTGTGCAATACTATGTATACAAATAACCCATAAAAATATGGATGCAATTATTTTATTCATTCGTTTAAAATTAAAAACATACGTGCTAATCAAAGCACAATTAATAAAGAAATTAGAAGTTGGTAATTAAGCTGTTTTGGGTGGTTGCCAAACAGAAAAGGAAAGGTTTTTAACTTTGCTTATTTCGGGTTGAAATATTTTTGTAGAATTAAATTCAGTCGATACAATTTTCGGAAGCATAGATATAACTATGGCAATTGAGCCACAGCAAAAACAATTACAAAACGGAGAGCAGGTTTCGTTTTCGTGTGGGTTAACCGGTTGACTAGAAATTTCAGATTTTGCTAAATTACCTGAATCACTAGTGCAAACGTCTGTACAAGGCATTGAACAGAGAAATAAAATATAGATGCCAAATATTATATGAAACAACTTCATCTATACAAAAGTATAAAAATTATTGTAGCTTAAAATTTTAGTGATTAAGATTAATTCCAGTTATAATAATTTACATCGCGGGTAACTTTTCCATCATCAAAAAAATTCATCATTGAAAATGAAGGTGGAAACTGATGATGGTTGCCTTTCCACCACGAACCACTTACAGCTCCGTTACAATAATAATCAACTCCTAAATAGTTAACATGGTCAATCATGTGTATATGTCCACTAAGACAAGCCTTAACATTTGGATACTGATAAAAAAGTGCTGTTAACTCTCCTGCATCGGCGTGCAGCGAGTTATTAGGAATGCTCCATGTTTTTTTGTTTTTGCTACTGCCTTCAAAAAAAGTACATACGGCTAAAATTGGCACGTGCGAAACAATACAAATAAAAATATCTTTAGGCGTATTTTGTAATTCATTTTTTAACCAAATTAATTGCTCTTCATCTAACTGAGCATAATAACCTGGTACAGAGTTTTTTGGTCGTATACTATCAAGTACAATAAATTTCCATTTTTTATGCTGCGTAGCGTAGTAGGGCTTTTTTATTTTATACTCATCCATGGCTAATAACTTACTTTCATCTGATGATGAACTTGGCATGGCCCAACCATATAAATCATGATTGCCAATGCAATGATGTAGTGGTAATGAATTTTCTGTTACCATCATTTTGTGAAATAATTCCCATTGTTTTTTTACCTTTTCTTTCGAAAAAGTAAAAGCCTCATTCATAATAGCATCTCCACCGTTAAGAATTAAATCTGGTTTTTGTACGTTTACAGCATGAAGGCATGATGCAAAACCTTTTTCCGATTCTAAACCGGGCTGTATATGTATGTCGGTTAGATGCGCTAATCTAAAAGGAGTAGATGAAGTTTTTTTATCTTCAAATGCATTGAAAATACATCCTGCTGAAGTTTTAGAACTTAACATAGCGAGCGATGAAACGCCTAAAAGTTTAAGAAAATTTTTTCGGTTAAGTGTTTCCATATACATTCTTAGGTTTTTAAGTTTTTATGGATACAAACCTACCCGTCTAAGATTATTAGAAAATTACCTATATGTTACCAAAGCTGTACTTATCAACTGCAAATTGTTTATTGAGATAAACAAGGGATACAACTGCCTTAAAACAAAAAACCCTAAGCATTAGCTTAGGGTTTTTATTAGTATAAAACTATTATGATTAAGCTTCAGCTGCCGGAGCTGCTTCTTCTGCAGATGCTTCAGGAGCTGCTGTTTCAACTGCTGCAGTTTTAGCTGCTACCTTAGCTGCTTTTGCCGCTTTAGCTGCTTTTTCAACTTCTACTTTTTTTGCTTCAGCCGATTTTTTACCAGTAGATAAATTATCTTTTTTAGCATTTACTTTCGCTTCTTTTTCTTGTAACCAAGCTGCAAATTTTTTCTCTACTTGCTCAGCTGTTAAAGCGCCTTTTTTAATTCCATCTAAAAGATGTTTTTTCATCAAAATACCTTTGTAAGACAAAATTGCTTTACAAGTATTTGTAGGTACAGCACCATCTTGTAACCACTTTAAAGTGCTTTCAAAGTTGATGTCAACTGTTGCTGGGTTAGTATTTGGATTATAAATCCCTAGTTTTTCAATGAACGCCCCATCTCGTGGAGCTCTGCTGTCTGCAACAACAAGGTGAAAAAACACTCTGTCTTTTTTACCATGACGTTGTAGTCTGATTTTTACTGCCATTTTTTGCTTTTTTAAATTTTAAGGATTGCGAAGATACAAGGTTTTTTTGATTCGGCAATGTCTTTTTTGTAGATAAAATTAGTCTTGTTTTATAGCATATAAAAAGCCGTGGTTGTTTTAGTACAATTTGTAGCTCATTTTTTAGCTAAAAAAGAAGGAGGGGAAATCTTCTATCCTTCTATCTTTTTAATCCTTTTATTTTTATGTTATTGGTTGTTAGTTGGTTATCTGTTGGTTATTTAGTTGGCCATCCAATTTTTGTAAATATATATAAAAACATGATTTACAATATCTTACAAGTATTTTCTGTTCGTCGTTTTAATGACCACTTGCAGAACATTTTGTGGCTTATTATTGGTTGCTTTTTTCGCTATTTACTTTCGTTCCAAGTTTTATATACAACCTGTTGTTGTGGTCGGTTGGGTTCTATTTCGGTTAAAGGTTCGCAGGGTTTTAGCGTAGCGTGTAGTTGTGCCGGTAATTGTTGATACAGTTTTGTTCCTTGTGTTTTCCAGGCAATCATTTCGTCGGTAACATCCTTAATAACTTTAGCAGGGTTGCCAACCACTACTTTTCGCCCTTCAATTATTGTGTTAGCAGGTACAAAAGTAAGTGCACCAATTACGCAATTATCACCAATTTCAACATTATCCATCACAACAGCATTCATGCCCACTAATACATTTTTGCCTATTGTGCCACCATGTATAATGGCTCCATGTCCAATATGAGCAGCTTCTTTTAATAATGTAGTAACGCCCGGAAACATATGTATAGTACAATTTTCTTGTACATTACAGCCGTCTTCTATAATAATTTGCCCCCAATCGCCACGTATAGCGGCTCCAGGGCCCACATAAACATCTTTTCCAATAATAACATTGCCTGTTACACATGCCTGCGGGTGTATAAAGGAGCTTGGGTGTATAACAGGTTTATACCCGTTAAATTCATAAATCATGCAGCAAATTTAGTTAATAGATATTAGATATAAACACTTAGTTAACAAGGCTAAAGCGTTAATTTAACACATAAACCTTATACCACTATTGGGCTATCATTTTAGCCTAAATTAAGCGTATCTTTGTAGCATCAATTACAATTAAAAAAATGGCAGAAATTTTAAAAACCCGCTTCGGACAACAGCAACGTGTATTCATTAACACACTCCGTCAGCGTGTAGATGCTTATTTTAAAACCAACGAAATATCAAAGCACGGCAACGCAAGCATGGTTTTAAAAACGGTAGCTATGTTTTCTATTTATTTGGTTCCTTATTTCTTAATTCTGTTCGGAGGTTTTGAATCTAACTTATTATTATTAGCATTAACCATAGTAATGGGTATTGGCATGGCAGGCATTGGTTTATCTGTAATGCACGATGCCAATCATGGCAGCTATTCTAAAAACCCTACGATAAATAAATTTATGTCGTTTAGTATTTGTTTAGTGGGTGGCTTACCAATTAACTGGCAGGTACAGCATAATGTACTACATCATACATATACTAATGTACACGAGCACGATGGCGATTTGGATGGACCAAGTTTTCTGCGTTTCTCTCCACACTCTCCACGCAAAAAAGTACACAAGTTTCAGTTTTTATATGCTTGGTTTTTTTACGGCTTTTTAACTATGGCTTGGTCTACCAGTAAAGATTTTGTGCAACTGGCACGTTACCGTAAAATGGATTTGCTTAAAACACAAAATAAAAAATATGGCAAGCAATTAGCCCTGCTTATTTTTACTAAAGCACTTTATTATGTGTATGTAGTTTTAATCCCTATGCTTGTATTAGATTTAGCTTGGTGGAAAATTTTAATCGGTATCCTTACTATGCATTATGTAGCGGGCATGTTGTTATCAATGATATTTCAGTCGGCACATGTGGTAGAAGAAGCAACTTTTCCATTACCAAATGAAACAACCGGAAATATTGAAAATGATTGGGCTGTACACCAACTTTATACCACAGCAAACTTTGCACAAAAAAGCAGGTTATTCTCTTGGTACGTAGGTGGCTTAAACTTTCAGGTAGAACATCACTTGTTTCCAAATATTTGCCATGTTCATTATAAAAAAATATCTAAAATAGTTGAAGAAACGGCTCGTGAGTTTAACTTCCCTTATCACACCCAATCCACCTTTGTAGGGGCTTTATGGTCGCACTCAAAAGTACTTTGGCGTTTAGGTAGAGCATAATTTTAACAAGCTTTAAATTATTAGTAGATTTGTTGCTCAATTTAAAAAGCAACGTCTAATTAATTTTATGAAGTTAACCGATAAAATATCACAAAGTAAAAGCCCTTTATTTTCAATTGAAATTCTTCCCCCCTTAAAAGGAAAGAGTATACAATCTATTTACGATTCTATTGATCCTTTGATGGAGTTTAAACCGGCCTTTGTTGATGTTACTTATCATCGCGAAGAATATATTTATAAAAAACGCGATGGCGGTTATCTCGAAAAAGTATCTATACGCAAACGCCCGGGTACCGTTGGTATATGTGCAGCTATTATGAATAAATATCATGTAGATGCCGTGCCCCATATTATTTGCGGTGGTTTTACCAGAGAAGAAACTGAAAACGCACTAATTGATTTACAATTTTTAGGGATAGATAATGTACTTGCATTGCGTGGTGATAGCATTAAAACAGAATCGCACTTTGTGCCTGAGCCGGGCGGACATAACTACGCACTTGATTTAATAAAACAGGTTGATGCTATGAATAACGGCATTTATTTACAAGACGATATGAAAGATGTTAGCCCAACTAATTTTTGTGTGGGCATTGCAGGTTATCCCGAAAAACATTTTGAAGCCCCAAATTTATACAGCGATTTAAAATGGCTAAAAGCTAAAGTAGATGCAGGTGCAAGCTATATTGTTACCCAAATGTTTTTTGATAATAAAAAATTTATCGACTTTGTAAAACTTTGTAAAGAGAACGATATTAATATTCCTATCATTCCGGGTATAAAAGTTATCACGCAAAAAAAGCAACTAACTGTTCTTCCAAAAATATTTCATATCGATGTTCCTGTTGATTTGTATAAAGAAGTTGAGCATTGTAAAGATGATGCACAAGTAAAAGAGGTAGGTGTTAAATGGGCCATTGCCCAGTGTAAAGAATTAATAAAACAAAAAGTGCCTTGTGTACATTTTTATACTATGGGCACTTCTGAAACCGTACGCCGTGTGGCAGCCGAGGTTTTTTAATGTATGAGCAAAAAAGAAAAAAATAGCGAAAAAGAAATTGAATTAGGTTTTGGTAATAAAAACTATAATAAACAAACACGCTTTTTAAATAAAGATGGCTCAGTAAACATCAGACGTTTAGATGGCGATTTTTTTAGACGATTAGATTTATATCATACTTTCCTTAACATAACCTGGAAACGATTTATTGTAGTGGTGCTAATAGGCTATATGCTTGCCAATTTGTTTTTTGCATCGTTATATTATTGGGCGGGTACACAATATTTTGGTAACCTCACAAAGGTAGATGAGCTTCATAAATTTATAGAGTTGTTTTTCTTTAGCGCACAAACGCTTACTACAGTTGGTTACGGATATATTTACCCCAAGGGTACCTTGGTAAGTAGTATTGCTGCTATTGAATCTATGACGGGTTTACTTGTTTTTGCTTTAGCTACCGGGGTTTTATATGGTCGTTTTTCTAAGCCTAGGGCATCTATACGGTACACTACCCATGCTTTAATTGCGCCTTACGAAAGCATAACAGGCTTTATGTTTAGAATTGCAAACACTACACAAAACGAATTAATTGAAAGCGAGGCAGAGGTAATTTTAATTATGAACGACCTAAAAACTAACGAGCGTGTTTTTTTGCCGCTTGAGCTTGAAATAAAAAAAATAAGCTTTATGGCATTAAGCTGGACCATTGTTCACCCCATAGATGAAAACAGCCCTATTTATAAATATACCAGAGAAGATTTAATAAAAGCAGATGCAGAGTTTTTAATTTCGGTAAAGGCTATAAATGATACTTACTCGCAAACAGTTTATTCTCGCTCATCATACAGGGGGCACGAAGTAATTGAAAATGCAAAATTTAAACCACTACAGCGCACGCAACATGGTAGCAAAACCACTATTAATTTGCGTAAGCTAGATGAGATAGAAATACTGGGTTAAAAATTTTGTAGCTATAAATAGTTTAATCTCTAAGCTTTACATTAGCAAAAAGCGCTTTTAATTCTTCAAAATGTACGGGTTTTACACAAAAACCAAGTGTATTAGTTTTTGCAGCTCGTTCCTTATTTATTTCGTCAGAATTGCCGGTAAGATAAATTGCAGGTACTTCAGAAAATTTAGAAATCTCATGCATGGTATCAATTCCATCCAATTCACCATCTAAACGCAAATCCATTAACACTACATCGGGGTTGTGTTTTTTTACAGCCTCAATCGCATCTATTCCATTAGTTGCAGTAGCAACCACCTTGTAACCAATTAGCTCTATGCTTTTTTTATTTATTAAGCAAAGCATAAAATCGTCTTCCACTATTAGTACTTTCATCATTCCTTGGTTTAATTTTCTACCCAATCTGTTCTTTACTATTAATTAAATCCTGTTTAAATTGCAATGTAAACTCAACTCCTTTATTTGGTTTTGATGCCCAGTTTGTATTGGCTTTTAATTGAAGAGAAAATGCTTCAATTAAATTCATTCCTAACGAGTTGTCTTTATTTATCTCTGCTAATTCAAAGCCACAGCCATCATCTTTAAAATTTAGCACTAATTTGTTTTGATACTTTATAAGTGAAATAGTAATGTTACCACTATCTTGTTTTTTAAACGCGTGTTTGTAGGAGTTGGTAATTAATTCGTTAAGTAATAAAGAAAAAGGTAATGCATTAGCCATCGAAAGTTCAATGTCTTCAATTTGAGTAATAATTTTAATATCCTTTTGCTGACTCGAGAAAGACAGCTTAATAAAATAAATCAGTTCATCCACATACGAACGGATTCCTATTTTCTCCAAATTTTTACTTTCATAAAACTTTTCGTGTAGAACGGCAATAGATTTAATTCTATTTCTCGATTCTTTTAAGATAGCTGAAGCCTTTTCATCTTTTACATAAAAAGTTTGTAACTCAATTAAGCCCGATATTACGGCTAAATTATTTTTTACCCTATGATGTATTTCTGATAAAAGAATTTCTTTTTCTTTTAACGTTCTTGCCAGTGCAGTATTTATTTTGCTTTTTTCGGCAATTTCACTTTCTAGGTGTATTTGCTTTTCTTGTAATGATGTGTTAGCAGTTGTAAGCATTTCGCTAACTGTATTATTATTGCTGGCAAAAAATGTAATTAATATAAAAGAAAGAACAAGACTTACCGAAAAATTTATAGTATATATAAGGTTGGCATTGCCCTTAGTTAATGCAGTAGGAGGGTATAATTGATAATTGTCGATTAAATAAATGGTTATAAATGTTATTAAGTAGGATAGTAGACATAAAAAAATACTGAATTTTTCTTTAAAATTATAAAGCAAATAAGTTAAATGGGGTGTAGCAAACAAAAAGAAAAATATACCCAGCTTAAATCCTAAAAAAGCCGAAAAAACTATTACACCTAAGTTAGTAGTAATGATAATTGCTGCACGCGAAATTTTGTAATGAGATTTTTTGTTTAAATAAACAAACCATAAAAATAAAACTCCAATAACAACTAATATACCGCATATAGCATATAGCCCCATATATGCGTATAAAAAAATATCAAAAATGGATGAAAGCGCTATAGCGTAACAGAAACGATTAATAGTTTTTATTATCGCTCCCTCACTTTGAAAATGTACAGCATCCTTCTTCGATTTCATGCAAAAATGTTTCTACTCGCTGTGGCTAGTTTTTGAGTCAGCAAAATAGAATAAAATAAATCAAGAACAAAACAAGTTGCACCAATAATTTGAACAAAATAATTAGTAGGGTAAATTAAAAACATAGATACTGTTATACAACCTGTGCCAATAAACTTACACCAAGCTACAGTTTTTGAGAAATTGTTAGGGTTGTTACGTAACAATAGCATAGGGTATAGCAATGATATAATGAGATTTAAGATGTATCCGGAGTTTGCACCAATGGCTGTATCAAAACCTTGGGCTACATAAAAATAGTTTAAGGGCAGCCATATCAGCAGCAAGCCAATGGCTATCCATGTAAAATACTTTTTTATTTCGGGTATATCTACTTGTTTGTTTCCGTATTTTAAAATGCTGTAAAATATAAATACATCCAGCAAAAAAGCTCCTTGGTAAGATAATGCATATAGTTTACCAGTATCCGGATGGAAAAACACACTCCAAACACACTCCCAGGCTATGTTACCTGCGGCAATAAAAAAGGGCATTTCTACAAATTTGCGTGTAATAATCTCTCTAACTAAAGCTGCATAAGTAATTACCCAAAACAGGCAGCCAACTCCGTTCCACAATAGTTGAGCGGTTGTATAGTCTTTTGTATTTATCCAGTAATTTGTATCCATGTTAGTTCATTTTCCAACTTGCTTTTAACGATGGCGGTATATAAAATGCAGTATTATATGTTTTTAAGTGTTGATTAATTACACCTTGCAAAAACTTAGATGTTAATTTAGTAAATATTTTTCTTATTAAAGCATCTTTGTTTTCTTCTTTGCTCACCATGCTAATTATTTTTATAAAAAGCCTGCCTTTTAGCTTACTAAAAAAACTAAGCTGCTTATCTGCTCCAAGTATCTGTAACAAATCCGAATTAGTTTTTTGTGATACATTTTTTATAAAATAGGCCATAAAAAATGGCGGTAGTGAGGCAAAAAATAGTTTATCGAAAAAATTGGCAGCAAAAAAAGTAGTTGAAAAATCGAGCAAGGTTTTTGTTAAAGCTTTACCTTCTTCGCTTTCATCTTTATTTTTGGTAATAATGGCGATGCCCAAATTCCATCCCGACTGATAACTGTTTGGATATAATGAAGAATCTAACCCAATAAAATGTCCAACAATGTTCCAGCAATGTATATAAGCATCTTTTTCTTCGGTAGTAAATTTGGCACCAATTTCATTTAACCCATCAATTACCAGGGCAGAAAATGCCATAAGTGTACCGGCCATTTCTTCTTGGTTAATTGGCCCGCCATATTTATTTATATCCCAAGGCTCTTGTCCTTTATGTGGGTGCATTAAATAAGTGCGTATGGCAGCGTGATAAAGTCGTACTTTTTTTACGGTAACAATGCCTTTGCCATGTGGCGATAAACCGCCGGGCGACATTACATTAATAACCATTTGCGAAGTTTCAAATAGCCTTCGTACAGCTCTCGAAACATTGCTGTTGCTTTCGGTTAAGCGTCCGGTTGCAGCCAAAACTTTAGCGCCATTTTTGCACGCATAGCAAAGTGGTAATGCTTTAAAGTTTAGCAATAGGGCTACTTGAGGTGCAAAGCGAGCATAAGCTTGTTGTGCTAATTTAATTTTGGTTTCATCTGCCCAAATGGGCAAAGTTGTTTCAGCATTAAAATAAGTAACAACTGCTTGCGCCAGATTTGGGTTTTTAACTATTTCCTCGTGGTCGTTAGATAGGGAAGTAAATAAAGTTCTCAATTCGGCAAAGCCTTTATCAGCAATAATGTCTTGGATGATTTGTTCTGCATAAGGGTCGGTTTTTAAACTCATGGCGTTTAAAAAATCAGCATCCCATCTTTGTTCCTTTGTTGATATCATAAAAATAAATTTTAAGAATTAATCAAACAAGTGCCCTGTACTATATTACAAGATAAATAAAAAATAATACAAAAAAAATTAGTTGGTTAAATAAAAGCAGAATGCGTTTTTTAAAACTGCATATAAATAAACCTGCTACCCGATGTAAAAACACCCCATGTAGATAATAATAGTAGTACAATAAACCACATGCCGTAGTTTATTTTATTTTGAGAAAAGATGTTGAATATTTTTCGCTCAAAAAGTAAAAAGCTAACACAAAGCACAAGGGTAAACAAAAAATTAAAATAATCTTGCAGCGCACCGCCCGATGCCAGGGGGGCAAAATATAAACGTAACCAATCACTAGGTATAAAGTTTGTAAAGTCGGTTAGTCGTTCAACTAAAAAAGAATAGTCAGTATAATTTGGGTTTCTGAAAAACAACAAACCGATTGAAAAAAGCAAGAATATAAACAGGTTTGATAGTACACCTGTTTTCCTTTCAAAAACCAATTCAATTAAATAAAATAAAGCGTATAAAAATGCACTTATAAAAAAACCTGATTTTATACCATTAAAAAAAGCCATAAAACTAAATACGCTAATAACACAAATGCCTTTGGCTAATAGCTTGTTTGTTTGTTTTCGACTACAAAATAAATAAAGTGGTATAAAAATATACTGCCACAATAAGTGGGTTAATGTACTATGCCAGCTTTTCCAAAAAGCGGCCCATGTTTTTTGCCTAAACGGAAAATTAAAATTCTCAGGCAAATTAATTTCCCACATAGCTGATGCGCCAATGGCAATATCGCAATAGCCCGAAAAATCAAAATACAATTGCAAAGCATATAAGCAAGCCCCACTTAAAATGGTAAGGGCAGGGTAGTTGTCCTTAAAATCGAGTGTTGAACTAACATATACCACTAAGCTTTCGGCTAACACCAGTTTTTTAAATAAGCCTACTAGTACTCGGTTTAATCCGTAATAAATAGCGGGTTCTTGTTTTGTGTTTATCTCTTTTTCAATATCAGGCAAAGAGGCTATAGGCCCCATAAAAAACTTGGGGGCATATAAAACGGCAGCGGTATATTGTATAAAGTTTGTTGGTGCGTTGGCCAGTTTAAAATAAACCTTGCAGGCATAATCTATAAACTGAAGCGTTAAATAAGTAACACCAAAAATTACGGGTAAAATGCCCCATTCTTCATGCAAAAATTCGTAATAATGAAAAGCGGCCAACCCAAACAAATTAAAACTAATGCAAGCAATAAGGACTTGTTTTTTTTGAGCTGCGTTTTTAATGAATAGATAATTTACCAAAGCAATTATAAAACAAAACAGAAGTGATGGCAAACTAAAAGCAGCTATGGCTAAAGTGCTTACTACTAAAATAATTGTTGAACGATTTTTAGTAAAGGATGAAAATAAAATCCCTAAAACGCCAAACAATATAAGGGCAAGTAAAAGCATAAGGCTATTTTACAATATAATCTCCTTCAAAAACAAACAAGGCAGGCCCTTTTAACCATATATCGGTAAAAAAATTGTCAGCCTGTTTTTTGTATGTAACACTTAGGTTTCCTCCCATACTAACAACATCGCAAAAATTGGTGTGTGTAGGTTTATCTGTTATGGCTTCTACTAAAGCAGCGGCAGTTACTCCTGTACCACAGGCAAGGGTTTCGTTTTCAACACCACGTTCGTATGTGCGAATATATAATTTACCATTTTTTAATTCAACAAAATTTACATTTGTGCCACCATTGCTGTTAAAGGGTTCGCTGTATCTTATTTTTTTGCCTTCTTCAAAAACATTATAAGTAGCAATATTTTTAACCCATTTAACTACATGTGGTGAGCCTGTGTTTAAAAAATAGTAATCGCTATGCGTTTCTATTTTTGGCACATCATTCATTTTAAGCGAAATAGTTTCGTTATCTATAACCGAAATGTGTTCGCCATCAATGGCCATAAAATGTGCTTTGTTTTTTATAATGCCTAAGCGTTGCGCAAAAGCGGTAATGCAACGCCCGCCATTGCCACACATACTGCTTTGGTTTCCATCACTATTATAATAAACCATTTTAAAATCGTAACCCTCTGTTTTTTCAAGCAGCATTAAACCATCTGCGCCAATGCCAAAATGCCTGTCGCATAATTGTTTTATTTGTTGTGTACTAAGGTTTATATCCTTCTTTCTATTATCAAAAAGTATAAAATCGTTTCCGCAACCTTCGTATTTGTAAAAATGTAATTTCATTAATGTGTTGTAACCAGGGGCTAAATTACCGCTTTTAAATGCAGAAAAAAAGCCCTTCTTTAATCGCAGAAAGGACTAATGCTACCTAAAAAACGAAGATAAAATGCCATTAACCGATAAATGGCATCTGTTTATTGCTTTTTACGAAAAAAAGCCCTACCATTGAAAAAAATAAACTACATGAAAAAACTGATATCATTAATAATTGTTGCTATTAGCTTTATAAATTTAGCTCAATCGCAAAACACATCAAAATACTGGAAGGCTATTTCTGAAAAAGAAATTGTTGTTGATGGGATACGACAAATTATTCCTAAAAAATATCTTGCCGTTGCCCTGCAAAATAATGAGCTTAAAAAAGCTTTGTTTGCAGCGCCTCACGAAAGAACTGTTTTAATAAAAAACTCTTCTACCGTTATTGAACTTCCTTTGCCTAACGGAACTTTTCAAAAGTTTAGCGTAGTTGAGGCTCCGGTTATGGGCGATGGTTTATCAAGCAAATTTCCGTTTATAAAAACATTTAGCGTACATGGCATCGATGATCCCTACGCTTCAGGTAAATTAGATTGGAATAGTTTTGGTTTTCATGGCATGATAAGTACACCAAGCGGTGATTTTTTTATTGACCCTTACACAAATACAGATGTTACTAACTACATAACTTATTATACACTTGATTTTGAAAAAGACCCAAGTCAACGAGTTCCTGAAGCGGAATTTACAGGCGCTAATCTTAAAAAAGAAATTAAACCAAATAGCGTAAGCAGCACCATGATTTGTGCAGGCGATATTTTACGCATTTATCGTTTAGTTATAGCTTGTACAGGTGAATATGCGCAAGCTGCTACCGGTTTAACAAGCCCAACAATAGCACAAACTCTTTCTCGTGTGGTAACAACGGTTAACCGTGTTGATGGGGTTTACGAAAAAGAACTTGATTACAGAATGGTTTTAATTGATGGCGATACCGTTTGTTTGTTTACTAACCCTAATACCGACCCATTTACAGGAAATAGTAATGCAAGCATTTTAATTGGTGAAAGCCAAACAGTTATTGATGCACGCGTTGCTGATACTGATTATGATATGGGGCACACTTTTAGCACCGGCGGTGGTGGTTTATCTTCATTAGGTGTTGTTTGCCAAAGTGGTAACAAAGCAAGTAGTATAACTGGTAGCCCCAGTCCGGTTGGTGATCCGTACGATATTGATTATGTAGCCCACGAAATGGGACACGAAACAGGAGCCAATCACACTTTTAATTCGGTTATAAGTAATTGTGGTGGCGGTAACCGTAATGCAGGTACAGCAATTGAGCCCGGTAGTGGTATTACCATAATGGCTTATGCAGGCATTTGTGGCTCTGATGATTTATCGGCACATAGTATCCCATATTTTAGTACCATTAGTTTTGACGAAATTATAGCTTATACACAAACTAATTCGGGTAACTCTTGTCCTGCTCAAATATCTACCGGTAATCATGCCCCTGTAGTTACGGGTTCGGCAACATACACAGTACCGGCTAACACGCCTTTTGTGTTAACTGGGTCGGGTATAGATCCTGACGGAGATAGCCTTACTTTCTCTTGGGAAGAATTTGATAAAGGTGCTGTAGGTGGCCCTTGGAATTCGGGTACTACACCATATTTCAGACCTTTTAGTCCGGTAACATCACGTAGCAGAAGTTTCCCTCTTTTACCTAATGTATTAGCAGGAAACATGACGGGTGTTTTAGGTGAAGTAATGCCTTCAACTGCACAAACATTAAACTTTAGATTAACTGCCCGCGATAATAAAATGGGTGGCGGTGGTGTTTGCTATGCAGCTTCTCAAGTAGTTGTAGCAAGTGGAGGACCATTTAATATTTCGTATCCAAATGTGTCAGGTATTACTTGGGCATCGGCTAGTACACAAACCATTACTTGGAATGTAAATAGTACTAATCTTGCTCCAATCAGCTGCGATTCAGTAAAAATTTCAATTTCTTATAACTCGGGTAATACATTTACAACATTGGTTGCAGCAACTCTAAATGATGGTACTGAAGCTATAACAGTGCCTACACGTACAGTAAACACTACTACTTGTCGTGTAAAAATAGAAGCTGTAAGAAATATATTTTATGATGTAAATGATAAAAACTTTACCATTTCTGCTTTGGTGGGGATAGATGAATATGCTGCACAAGCAAATTCGGTTTCTATGCAATTAATTCCTAACCCGGCTAACGAACAAGTAGTTATAAGCCTTAGCGGTTTAAGCAAAACGCAAAAAAGTAGTTTAACTATGTACGACATTATAGGCAATGTTGTGTTAAAAGATGAGTTACTTGCTAAAGAAAATCAAGAAGTAAACTATGATATAGCTAGCCTAAGCAAAGGAGTTTATGTAGTTGAAATTACTAATGCAAGTCAAAAAGTAGTTAAAAGATTAATTAAACAATAACAACTCTTAAATGTTTTGATTGGTATACTGGTACAGTGGTACAGTTTCCTATAGAAACTGTACCACTGTACCAGTATACCATATTTGAGATATAATAAAAAGAGCCTGTTCATGCTGCATGAACAGGCTTTTTGCTGCAAAACACTATACAATAACTTAACAATTACTTAAGATTAGGTATAAGATTTACTTACTACTTTTATACCAAATTAAGCTGTATGGATAAGCGTATAAAGATTTTACTAGTTGATGACGAACAAGACATACTTGATTTTTTAGGCTATAACCTTGAAAAAGAAAATTTTGAAGTACATACTGCCAACAACGGCGTAGATGCTATAAAAGCAGCCGAAAAATTAGTTCCTGATTTAATTGTGCTTGATGTTATGATGCCCGGCATGGATGGCATTGAAACTTGCCGAGAAATTAGGCAAATAAGCACCCTAAAAAATACCATTATTGCATTTTTAACAGCCCGTAACGAAGATTATTCTCAAATAGCAGGTTTTGATGTAGGTGCCGATGATTATATAACCAAGCCTATAAAACCACGTGTATTAGTTAGTCGTATTAAGGCTTTGTTGCGCAGAGGTGCTTCTGTATCGGGCGATGAGCCAAACAGCGTAATAGAAGTAGGGGGTATCCGTTTAGAGAAAGATAGACACATGGTTATTAAAAACGGTATTGAGATAGCTTTTCCTAAAAAAGAATTTAAGTTACTTGCCCTTTTAATAAGCAAGCCGGGTAAAGTGTTTAGCCGCGAGTTTATTTTGCAGCACGTTTGGGGTAACGAGGTAGTTGTAGGTGATAGAACTATTGATGTACACGTACGTAAACTGCGCGAAAAACTAGGCGATGATTATATTAAAACCATAAAAGGGGTAGGGTATAAGTTTGATTTTTAGTTGACACATGTCACGTTCATAACTTCTTATTTATTCTTTAATAATTACGTTTTTCTAAGGCTCTGCATCTGCAAAAATCCTATCTTTGCACACAGTTTTTAAAAAACTGTTATGCAAAACAACACTAAATTTATTTTTGTTACCGGTGGTGTAACCTCCTCGCTTGGTAAAGGAATCATCTCAGCATCTTTAGCAAAATTACTTCAGGCACGTGGTTATACAGCTACTATCCAAAAGCTTGACCCTTATATAAATGTTGA
>DATHOW010000036.1:0-3434 GCA_035484495.1 Bacteroidia bacterium
GTGGCATCGGCACTATAAATAGTGTTATTAGCATCGGCAAAAGATTTAGAGGTGTTGCTAACTAAAAACGTAGTAGAAAAATGCTTAATGGCGTAGGTTATACCAAAGCGATTAATGGTGTTTGGTGCAAATTCTACCTGGTTGCCAGCAAACTGTCCGTTTACATATTTTGCATTGATGTAGGCAAACGAATTAAAAAAACTAACAGTTCCTATTTTAGAATTATCGGTAAACATTTTAACCAAATTAACCTCTACATAAGTTTCAAAACCTTGGTGTACCGAGTTTGCAACATTGGTACGATAGGTGTAAGGGTTACCGTTAGCATCTGTAAGTAATTCAATTCCTATTCGGTTATTATAAGCAAGATAAAAAGCACCCACATCAAAATTTAAAAAATTCTTTATTGTTCCTCTCCAACCCAAATCGGCATTATAACCACTGGCATCTTTTAAATTAGGGTCTATTTTTGAAGATACTCCAATAGGCGTTTGATTAGAATAATCGGTTGGACGATAGGATTGAGAGCAATTAGCATAAATGTTTGTACTAGACGTTGTTTTAAATTGCACGCCACATCCGGCAAGAGGAATGTATCTGTTTTTAGAACGACTGGTGGTTACAATGCTTGAAGCATCAGTAATATAACCATTAGCGGTAGAGTTAATAAATTCATAACGAAACCCGGGGGTAATAGAAAGACGATTACCCAGTCGGAATGTATTTTCAAAAAAAGCAGCTAGATTGGTTGTAGTAAAATCAAGATCATACTCATAAGTGCCGCCATATAAATTTAAATCGAAATCACTTCCGGTAGAACCCGGGCCACCACCCTGACGTTTCATGTAACCACTAAAATAACGTATACCACCTGCAAAGGTTTGAGTAATGCCGGCTATTTTATAATTACTAAGCAAGCGCAATTCATTAGTTACACTTCTAAAACTTTCTCGTTGTACTTCTCGCTGAACATACGTGTTAGTAACGGGGCTTATACTATCGGGTGTTTGAATTCCGCCATCCTCATTGCGCCAAACCAAATTACGTTGACTTATGTTTAAAACAGATTTTAATGTAAGCGTAGTGTTTTCTGCTAATTTATATTTGGCTGTAAGAGCTAACACATTCCAGGGAGAGTTAAGCCAGTTTCTGGCTCGTACAGATTGTTGCGCATTTTGGTTAAACTCAGCATCATCTAAACCACCGGGCATTTGTATGGTGTTGCGGAGTAAAGAATATTCGAGTCCGATTTTAAATTTTTCACTTGCATTATATTCTATTTTGGCAAAGCCTGTAACTTGTTTTAGTTGTGAGTTAGGTCTCCAACCGGTAGTGCCTTTATATTGAGCATAGGTAAAATAGTTCCATTTTTTATAGTTTCCGCCAATAGAAGTAAATGAATTAAACAAACCATAACTGCCCGCTGTTTGTTGTGTGGTAACTTCAAAAGGTTTGGTTGCGCTACCATTTTTAATAACATAGTTTATTACGCCGCCAAATTGTGGTCCAAATTGTAAAGAGGCAGCCCCCCTGGTAATTTCAATTCGTTCAACAGCCTCTAAGGGTGGTAAATAATATGATTCGGGATACCCATATAAATCGGCAGCAATGTTATAACCGTTTTGACGTGTATTTGTTTCGATAGATTGTGTTGGGTTTAAACCCCTAAAACCAACGCCATTTGCAGGAAATCCGCTGCCTTCGGTTTCAGAATAATTACTACCCGGAATTCTTCCTAAAATTTGTCGTGGATTATTTTGCGCGGTGTTTGCATCTATGCTATCCAGTATAAGCACCTCATTTTTTTTGCCAGAATAAATAATGCCATCATGTACTTCTTTCATGTGTCCTACACCCGATATATTTTGAATGCTAATAACTTCAACCTCCTTTAGTGTTTTAACACCTTGTAAAGAATCGGTTTGGGCGCTTAATGAAGCACAATATAAAAGGAGCAAACAAGAACAAATACATTTCATAAATACAATCTCTAATGAGATTGCAAATATTTAGAATTGTTCTAAATAA
Organism: Bacteroidia bacterium; assembly: GCA_035484495.1. Taxonomy (GTDB): domain Bacteria; phylum Bacteroidota; class Bacteroidia; order B-17B0; family Aurantibacillaceae; genus PALSA-968. Next base: position 2,029 of record DATHOW010000036.1, read on the forward strand.
GGAAATACCCCGAAAAGGGTAATTTAAAAAACCGGCTGCCAAAAAAACCGGTCGATTGTAACCGATTGTAGTCGGATAAAAAATTACTACATTGGCATCTATATACCAAATGGGACAAGAAAAGCATTTTTAAAATTGAAGTTTGGAATATGTTTTTTTAAAATACTAGCCCATAAGCGATTATTACGCTTCAACCCTTATCGGGAACGAGAGTTTAGGATGGTATTTTTAGGCAAGCTGCCTACCTTGTAAAGAGCAGCATTACAGCTTAATTGTTGCGTTTACATTATTACAGTATAGCCACAATCTAACGTCCAAAAACGATTGTAATACTTAAAGGTAATTATTTTTTATCAGGAGGCGGTAATTCTTTAATTACCTCTTTAGTATATTTATGTGAATTGGGGCTTTCAATTGAAAATTGATGATTTTCTTTTGATAAACTTTTTAATTGGCCTATAGCTATATTTTTTAATTCATTAAGTCTATCTTGAGGTGTAACTCCTTTGGAAATAAGAATAGAATTATAACTTTCAAGATTGGATAAAACTGTTAATTGAATAGTGTTAGCCAAATCTCGGATATTTAAACCATCCTTATTAGCTTCTTTATTTTCATCTCGCCATTGTTTTGATGTAGTGCCAAATACCGCTACATTTAATATTTCAGCTTCGTTTGCGTATATAAAACTTTCTTGACCACTCTTTAGGTGGGTATAATTTGGGATAATATTTTCCTTAATAGCGTCAGTATGAAGTCTATAATTAGCCTTACTTAAAAACCTTCTATAATCCCATTCTACGTTCTTACTCTTACTTTCCTCATCTTTTAGCCTTTGAAATTCTTTTATTAAAAGGAGTTTAAATTCAGGACTTATCCATGCACCGAATTCAAATGCTATATCTTTATGAGCCAAAGTTCCGCCATATCTACCGGGCTTTGTCATCATACCAATAGCGTTTGTTTTGGTTGTCCACTGATTAACGGACATTAAAAAACGGTTTGTTCCAGCTGAATTTTTAATACCCTCGAATTCGAGGGTATTGAAATTTGGATTATATAATACCTCCCAAAGCCCAAGAAATTCAATGGTATTCTTGTTTCTTAACCAGTTTTCAACAAGCCTGTCGCCGTTATCAACACTCTTCGTCATGTCTGTTAATGAAATGTAATCCGTTTCATTATGTTCAACAATGGTTATGTTAGTTCCTTTTACTACTATTTTACTCATTTTGTTGTTTTTTTATTGAAACTTTTAATACATCATCCAGAGTTCCTTTTATGGATAACTTTTCTTCATATTTAGAAGCTCTTTTTTTTTCGGGCTTTTTCTTTGCAGCCTTTTTCTTTGCCATATTCAAATATACCAATTAATCCGCTATTAAGTTTTTATACAATAAACCACC
>DATHOW010000037.1:0-2826 GCA_035484495.1 Bacteroidia bacterium
TTTTTCCAAGTATTACGGTAGATGATGCTAATGGCATAGTAAGTGTAGCTTATTATTCTTTTGATGGACTTAACAACCCTACTGGCAATACTCCAAATGCTACTAATACTTATGTTGCTTACTCAACTAACGGAGGAGACACTTATAACAATATTAAAGTAAGCGATGTATTCCACCTTACTGCCCCAATACCTGGATACTCCACTTATACAGGTGATTATATTAGCATTGCTGCTTATAATGGAAAAGCCTATGTAGCCTGGACTGATAATAGAATTCAAATTCCTGCTACTACTGTTGCGGGTGCGGGTGGTGTAACTTATGATGTTGCTCCCAGTTCACTTTGGCAAATTTATGTTTCAGAAGTTGATTTTACGGGTGTATGTAATTCTCACACAACTATTAATACATTAAATGTTAGTGGAAATATAATTGTGCCGGCGGCTGCGGCAACAACTGTTTACGAAGCAGCACAAATAGTTATAGTACCGGCTACCGGTAATACATTTCAAACATTAAGTGGAAGCCATGTAGATATTAGGGCTTGTGAGGAAGTTAACCTGAGAGATGGTTTTAGTGCTTCAAACGAATTGCATGCATATATTGAATGTATTCCAACTTGCGTTTCTTGCCCTATTGGTCAAAGATTATCTGCTAGCAATACTAGTGGACCTGCCTCAACTACGCAGCCTAAAAAAGTAGATGAGATAACAACTAAATTGGGAACAAACACTACGCTGGGGATTTTTCCAAATCCTACCAGTGGAGTAGTTTACTTAAATTTAAGTGCGCAAAATCCGGGTAATTTATTAGTAAATATTAGGGATATAAATGGGAAGCAAGTTATACATACTGCTTTTAGTGCTAATGAAGGGGCTAATAGTTTTAAAGTAGATTTAAGCAGCTTAAATCAAGGTGTTTATTTTATAACTGTTACTGATGAAAATGGTACTACTATAAAAAATGACAAGCTGATGTTGCTGCCGCAATAACTAAATAAGTGTAGGATTTCACTTACCCCTTAACTGAGAAAAATTTTAATCGTACAGCGCAGATGATTTCAACGGAAGCTTACGAAAGGTTTGGAAATAGTAAAGAAATAAAAACAAAAGGAGTCAGAAAAATTATTATTTCAAAAATAATAATGCGAATTTAGGGCTAAACACATTGTCGCTTTTCCATAATACGCATGCTCTCACATGAACGTGGTAGGATAATAATATGGTTATCAGCTTTTCGTTTTGATGGGTACGAAGCCCCACCACCAAAACGAAAAGCCATTTTTTTAAATTGGGAATAATTTTTTTATTCCCAATTGCTTGACGTAGGCAAAAGCCTAATTCTGTTTTTTGGTTGGGAACATCGCAAAAAAATGTAATGTACATTACATTCAATATAGCAAAAACATTTCAAACAAACAAGTTTTATCTTTTTAAAAATCAAAAAGTTGTAAATTATATTTGGCGTCTATGAAAGAAGAAAAAGAAAGTAAACCAGCCAAAAAAAAGAACCCGAAAAGTTTAACCCAGTCAATTAAAATTTCGATAACTAGCCATGAGAAATTAGATAAGTTTCGTAAAAAAAATAAACTTACGATGAAAGACCTTGTTGATGAGATAGCTTCTTTTGTAGATAGACCTAATTTCTCCATGGCAATTTTTGATGATAGATACGAACTTCATCAGCTGACTAAAGAGATTAAAGAACATAATAAATTATCTAATGCTAATTTCGGGAGATTTGCAGATGACTCTTTAAGCAAGATGGAAAAGCACCATGATAATAATCTTGGCTTTTTAACGCATGTTGTTCCCAAACTTATTGAAATAGGAACACAACAAGATATAAAAATACTGGTGGAACAAAACTTTAAACTTCTGAGGGCTTTAGTCGAAACTGAAATAGAAGGAGATAAAGCTAAAATTTTGCTTAAAGAAACTTTAAAAATAGTACAAGAACCTCAAAAAAGTATAGAGCTGACAAAACCAGCAGAGCCTGAAAAAAAAGACTCTTCACCTTTTGAACTTATAGAAAACAGGAGAGTAATTGTAGAAGGTACGGTGGAAACAATAAGTCAAACAGAAGTCACGGAAAATAAAACACTACGTACACAATTTTATATACGCCAACCTCTTTCTAGTGCGATAGAAATCATACATAATGCAATTTTATTGGAAGGAGACTTAACAAAGAAATTAAATTTAGTCGGAGAAGAAAATATAAGAGCCTATTTCAATTCGTTTAGTCCATCAGATCCAATAAAAGTAGATGGTTATATAATTACACATGGTAAATCCTTTTATAAAACTTATGTAATAACAGATGTAATTAGCCATAGCAAAAGAGCATAAGAATGATAGTCCGCTTAGATAATCCCGGTAAACCCAAAAAAGAAATGGGCGTTTCATATAGCAACAAAGGATCTGTTGCGCGATTAAAAAACTATTTGATAAAGAACGAAGATAAATACGATAGCTCCGATATGTTTTTTACCGCTACGAAAGACAATATTTCGGCAGATGATTTTTATAGAATGATTGATAACAATGTTAAAGGGCTTGAAAAAAATGAGCATAAATTCTATTCGCTCACTTTAAACCCATCCAGTGAAGAATTAAAATTTATTGGCAGCGACAAAGACAAACTAAAAGATTTTGTGCGTTCTTCTATGGCGGACTTTCATAAGGCACATAAAACTTTAAAAGAAAGTGATGAACTTGTTTGGGCGGCTATTATACACGATAACCGTGTAGTAACCGAAGCGGATATAAAAAAATATAAAGATGAAAGCAATACTGAAATAAAAATCGGGGATATGAAGCCCGA
>DATHOW010000038.1:0-20815 GCA_035484495.1 Bacteroidia bacterium
GCAGCTGCCAAAGCCAAAGCGGATGCCGATTTAAAAGCTAAACAAGCCGCAGATGCTGCCGCTAAAGCAAAAGCCGATGCGGATGCAAAAGCTAAGGCTGATGCCGATGCAGCTGCCAAAGCCAAAGCGGATGCCGATTTAAAAGCTAAACAAGCCGCAGATGCTGCCGCCAAAGCGAAAGCCGATGCAGATGCAAAAGCTAAGGCTGATGCCGACGCAGCTGCCAAAGCTAAAGCGGATGCCGATTTAAAAGCCAAACAAGCCGCAGATGCTGCCGCCAAAGCAAAGGCTGATGCCGACGCAGCTGCTAAAAAGAAAGCTGAAGAAGATGCTAAAGCTAAACTAGCTTCTGAAGATAATAAAGGAAAGGCAACCGCAACTATACGTGGTAATTTAGGTGGTGGTGGAACCGATGTTCAGTATCGTGCGGCAGTACAGCGTGGAGATAATAACTTGAAATTTAAACAATATAAAGACGCTGTTTCTGCTTACACAGAAGCACTTACTTACAAACCCAACGATGCTTATGCGACCAAACAACTAGCCTTAGCTCAAAAAAATTTAGTAAGCAATGTAGATACTGCTACTGTAGCAAAAAAAGAGCCTAATCCGTTAACCAAAAAATATCCTCAAGGCGTTACAGAAGAAACTTTACCAGGACAAGGTTTTGTTGAGATAAGACGTATATTAGTAAAAGGTGATGAGGCTTGGGTTTATAGAAAAAGAATATTTAATTGGGGCGGTATTGTGTGTTATAAAGATGACGCAACAATTACAGCAAGTGCTTGGGAAAGCGAATCTAAACCATAATTTTTCTTAACTGTGAGAAAATTTTTGTGCTGTATACTAATTTTTCTTGCCCATATATATGTATTTGCACAAAAAAATACAGATGAGCAATTAGCCAATCAATTCTTTCAAAATAAAGAATATGATAAGGCTTCTATCTATTTCGAAAAGTTATATGATAAAAATTCTGATGCTTATTATAATCCCTATTTTAAATGCTTGCTTGCAACACATAATTTAAAAAAAGCTGAAAAAATAGCTAAGCGTCAAATTAAATCATATCCCCCTGATTTGTTTTATTATGTTGATTTAGCACAGGTATACCAAGCAGATAGCAATGCTACAAAAGCAAAAGACCAGTACACAAAAGCCATTAAAGAATTAGGTCGAGATGTTTCTCAAACGCTTGATTTAGGAAAAGCTTTTATTGGCGTTAAGGAATATGATTATGCCATTGAAACCTATAAAAAAGGCAGGAAATATAATGGACAAATATATCCGTTTTTTTATGAAATGGCCGATGTATATAAAGCCAAAGGCGATATACGCGCTATGATAAATGAGTATTTAGATGCCATTAGCTTTAAAGAAACCGACTTACAAAATGTAGAAATGCAATTGCAAAACAGCTTAGGTTACGACGATGAAAAAGGAGGATTTAATAACCCAATACTAAAACAAGAATTACAAAAAAGAATACAGCAGCATCCTGATCAAACAGTTTTTTCTGATTTTTTAATTTATATTTTGGTGCAGCAAAAAGATTTTGAAAGTGCATTCATACAATCTAAAGCACTTGATAAACGATCTAAAGAAGAAGGTTTTCGTATAATGGATTTAGGAAAACTTTGTGTGCTTAACGAAGATTTTGAAACGGCACAAAAATGTTACGATTATGTAATTGCCAAAGGAAAAGATAATTTTAATTATTCGCAGGCGTGTATAGAGTCTGCTAATGCGCAGTTTGAAAAAATTATTAAACAAAAAAACTATACACAAACTGATTTAACAGAAGTAGAGCAAAAACTGAAAAATACTATTAAACAATTTGGTTACAATCAACTTAGTGTTAGCGTAGTGCATAAACTTGCCATATTGCAAGGCTTTTATTTAAACAAGGTGCAAGAAGCCATTGATATGCTTAATGAAGTACTTAGTACGCCCGGAATTGATAAAGCATCTTCAGCCGAGTTAAAGTTAGATTTAGGCGATTTACTCTTAATAGCAGGCGATGTATGGGACGCATCTTTATCATACTCTCAAGTTGAAAAGGCTTATAAATACGACCCAATTGGGCAAGAAGCAAAATTTAGGAATGCTAAAATTGCTTTTTATACAGGAGATTTTAAATGGGCAAAAGCACAATTAGATGTACTTAAAGGAGCTACTTCAAAATTAATTTCGAACGATGCAATGGATTTATCGCTGGTAATTTCTGACGCGATTGGTGTTGACACTAATGAAGTTCCTTTACAAATGTTTGCATCGGCTGATTTATTATTGCTTCAGCATAAAAATGAACAAGGTTTGCGGCGTTTGGATTCAATTAATATTTTGTTTGATAACCACTCTTTAGCAGATGATATTTATTTTAAAAAAGCACAAGTGTTTACACAAGAAGGGAAATACAAGGAGGCTTTAGAAGCTTATCAGCGTGTGGTTGATGTGTATGGAGATAAAATTTATGGGGATGATGCTATGTTTAAAATGGCAGAAATTTATCAGTATAACTTAAAGGATATTGAAAAGGCAAAAGCTTTGTATCAAGAATTTTTAACGAAGTATCCCGGAAGTGTTTATACGGTTGAAGCCCGTAAACGCTTTAGAAAACTGCGAGGAGATGTAATTAATTAAAAAAAGAAAACTATGTCAAGCAAACATAAAAATTTATCGCAAGTAGAAGGAACAAAAGTACCATCTGCCAAAAAAATGAAATTTGCAGTAGTGTATGCTGAATGGAATAGCGAAGTAACAAATGCTTTAAGAGATGGTGCTATTAAATCGTTGCTTAAGCATGGAGCTGATAAAAAAAATATACTAGTGCATGCTGTGCCGGGTAGTTTTGAGTTAACCCTAGGCGCACAATATATGGCGGAATATACAAAAGCTGATGCTATTATTTGTTTGGGTTGTGTTATACAAGGCGAAACAAGGCATTTTGATTTTATTTGCGATGCAGTAGCCAATGGTGTTACTCAGTTAAATATAAAATACAACAAACCTTTTATTTTTGGAGTGCTAACTACCAATAATCGAAAACAAGCTGTTGACAGAGCAGGAGGAAAGCATGGCAACAAAGGAGACGAAGCGGCTGTTACTGCTATAAAAATGCTACACCTTAAAGAGCAACTTGCTTAATAACTAAAGTCAGGGCAGTTAGCTACACTTCTTGAGCCAACATTTTTATCATCGCCACCACCACCCGGAGTAAAGCTTAGCATTACTTCAACTGTGTTTGCTGCTGCTGTATGAAGTTTACCTATCGTATAATCATATCCAAAACCGGCTACAATGTTTTTCAAAAATCTTACTTGGAAAATAGCAGAAACAAAAGAATTGCCTCGTAAAGATGCTCCAACGCCAACGCGTCTGTCATAAAATAACATAATGTTTGCATCAACCAACGGAATGGCTTTATAGGTTGATTGTACTTTAAGGGCAGGAGTTAGCATCCAAATATTATTACCTAATGGGATTTTACGTTTAATAACAAAAGTGTATGTAGGGTCTAACTTAGTAGCAGGGCTACCAATTTGTTTTGTTGAGCCATTTATCAACGAGGTTTGTTGTAATTCATTTTTATATAACTGCCGCACACTAACATCTATAAAAAGTTTCTTCGTATAAAAACGCATACCGGGAATTATATCGGGGTATACTGTAAGCAAACTTGTATTTGATTTTAAATCATTTAGCGCAGGGTCGTTGGGGTCGTATAAAGCATTAGCCAAACCAACCTGCCTTACACCAGCAAATATACCTGCTGCAATATTTAGACCTGTAAATATTTTAAAATGTATAGAATATGAAACGTATGCCGCTTTTGAAGAAAATAAACCAGCTCTATCATCTTCAACATAAGCACCTATTGCATGTTTAGCTCTATAGTTAAAATTTTTTCGCCAAGCATAAGTAAAACTGCCAAAGGTTGTTACCGGGGCATTATCAAAACCAAGCCATTGAATTCTTCGGCCTGTAACAACCTCCATGCCAAGGTTGGTACCTGCATAAGCAGGGTTAGATCCATATTGATTAAATACAAATTGTGTGTAACTGGGAGTTTGCTGCGCAAATAAATAAGTAGCACAAAAGCTAAAAAAAATAAAATATGTAAGTGTTTTAATTTTCATTTATCGAACTATAGTTACACTCCCTTTTTCAAAACGTGATTTTATTTTTTCATCGTAAAAAAATATGTAATAATAAGTTGCCTCAGACAGTTTAATCCCAAATTGAGTTCCATCCCAATGAAAATATTCGTGCCTTTGTGTATGAACTAATTGCCCGGCTCTATCAAATACTTCCAATAAAAAATCGGGATAGTATATTGTGTTTGAAACACCCCATGTATCATTAATGCCATCGCCATTAGGCGTGAAATGGTTAGAAAAACTTACACGACAAGGAGGATATACAAGTGAAAAAGATACGCTGGTATCTCTTGTGGTTGTATCACTATCAGAAATATGAACTAAAAAATCGCCACCACTTAAATTAGAGAGAGTATCGCCTACAGCACCTGTATTCCAACTAAGCGTATAGGGTGGTTTGTTGCCTGTAACATTAATTTTTACTGAATTAAAAAAACAAGTTCCGTAAGTTTTTACTGAAATAGTAAAGCTTTGCTGTGCGTTTACATGCCACACGAAAACAGAAAAAACAAATATGTATAATTTTTTTACACTCATTTACACATTACATTTATTAATTCTTCAGCGGTACTAGAGCCTTTTGCTTTAGCTTCATTTAAAAGAACACAGGCTTGTTCTTTTTGATTTAATTTATAAGTGGTAATGGCCAATGAAAGATAAATTTCTTTATCGTTTGGGTTTAACTTAGATGCTTTGGTAAGGTCGGTCAAAGAGCCTTGCAAATTGCCGCTAAGCTCTCTCCAATAGCCACGCTGAAACCAAGCATTAGTATAGGTAGAATCAAACTCGATGGCTTTTGAAAAATCTTTATCGCAAAGTTTTAGTTCATCTAAATAAGCATGGGCTAATCCTCTGTTATAATAGGCTTTTGTGCTATTAGGATTTAGCTTCAGACTTTTTGTAAAATCATGAACGGCCCCTTCGTAATTACCAGATTTTGCTTTAATAATGCCGCGCAATAAATAGGCTTCAAAGTAATTAGTATTATGTTTTATAACCTCATTAATTTCGGCATAAGCTTCTTTAAAATTAAAACTTTCTGCTTCTATTTTGGCATGGAGTATATGTAAAGAGTCATTATTTTTAGCGTCAATTAATGCTTTATCCAAATCCGTTAAAGCTCCTGAGTAATCTTTAAGAGAATCTTTAGCTAAAGCAGATAAGTAAAGGTTGTGTGCAGTTTGCGAACTGCCTATACAAACGTGTAAGAAAAATAAAATATGTAAAACATACTTCATTTATGCTCCTACTATTTTTTCGATAGAAGTGTCATACAGGTTTTTAAACTCACTGATAGAACCAAAAGGTTGCCCATCTATTTTAATTTCACTTCCTTTTATAAAACCTAATTTACTAAATTTTACATTTAGTTTTTTTAGTTCGTCAACCAAAGCAATTTCATTGTCTTTTTTAACGGTAACAACAACACGTCCTTGTGCTTCACCAAACAAAAATGCATCCATACGGATATTTTTATCCGTAGCAATGTCAAAACCTAAATCACGTTGAAAAGCACTTTCTGCTAAGCAAACAAATAAACCGCCGTCAGAACAATCGTGTGCGCTTTCAATTAGTTTATTTTTAATAACAGTTTTAACAGCATACTGTATGTCAAACTCTTCATCTAAATTAAAATAAGGAGCGGGAGTGTTTTTTAATTTATGATATGAGTAAACATACTCAGAAGAAGAAATATCATTTTTACACTCACCAATAATGTAGATGCAATCACCTTCGGTTTTAAAGCTTAAAGATGTTTGTGTTGATTTATCTTGTAACAAACCTAACATACCGATAGTTGGCGTTGGAAAAACAGGACCTTCAAATGAAGATTGGTTGTAAAAACTTACGTTACCACCTGTAACCGGTGTTTGAAATTTTAAGCAAGCAGCGCTCATTCCTTTAATAGAGCCAACAAATTGCCAATAAACTTCGGGGTTATAAGGGTTACCAAAATTTAAACAATTTGTAACTGCACTAGCTTCTCCACCACTGCAAACAATGTTACGAGAAGCCTCGCTTACTGCAATAGCGCAACCAACTTCAGGGTCAGCATTTACATAACGACTGTTACAGTCAACCGAAAGTGCTAATGCTTTTGTGGTTTCTTTAATGTTTACAATAGCGGCATCGCTTGGGTTATTGGTACTTTGATTAACAGTACCAACCATGCTATCATACTGATTATAAACCCAACGTTTTGATGCAATATTTGGATGAGAGATAAGATGATTCATTACCTGTTTATAATCAGCAGGCTCTTTTACATCTTCAATTTTAAACTTTTTAGATTCTGCATAATAAGCAGGTTCTTTATATTCTCTTTTATAAACGGGTGCGCCGCCACCAAGCACAAGTGTTTCAGCAGGCACATCGGCAACTAACTCCTCATACATATAGTATTTTAATCTGCCACCTTTAGTAACTACACCAATTTGCTCGCAGTTTAAATCCCATTTTTCAAATACTTTTTTAACAGCTTCTTCTTTACCTTTTTCAACCACAATAAGCATACGCTCTTGCGATTCTGATAATAAAATTTCAAAAGGTTTCATGCCTTGCTGACGTGTAGGTACTTTGTGTAACCAAACATCCATGCCATGCTCGCCTTTAGCACTCATTTCAGAGGTAGAGCAGGTTATACCCGCAGCACCCATATCTTGCATGCCTATAACAGCACTTGTTTTAATAACTTCTAAAGATGCTTCTAATAATAATTTCTCTTGGAAAGGATCACCTACTTGTACCGCAGGTAAATCATCAGCACTGTTTTCTGTAATATCGGTACTGGCAAAAGTCGCACCATGTATGCCATCTTTGCCGGTAGCAGAACCCACAATAAATACTGGGTTACCTGCACCGTAAGAGGTAGCTGAAACGGTTTCACCGGCTTTTACAATACCAACACTCATGGCATTTACCAATGGGTTTGTATTGTAACACTCATCAAAAAACACTTCGCCGCCAACGGTTGGTATACCAAATGCATTACCGTAATTGCCAATGCCTTTTACTACACCTTTCATTATCCACTGTGTTTTTGGCGAATTAATATCTCCAAAACGAAGCGAGTTTAATTGTGCAATTGGGCGGGCACCCATAGTAAAAATATCGCGATTTATGCCGCCAACGCCTGTTGCAGCACCTTGGTAGGGCTCAATAGCACTTGGGTGATTATGAGATTCTATTTTAAAAGCACAGCCTAAACCACTGCCAATATCAACTAATCCTGCATTTTCTTCTCCGGCTTTAGCCAACATATGCGGACCATCTTTTGGAAGAGTTTTTAACCAGGTAATAGAATTTTTATATGAACAATGCTCGCTCCACATAACCGCATAAATAGATAATTCAGTAAAGTTTGGGATGCGGCCTAATATTTCTTTAATTTTTTCAAATTCTTCAGGAAGAAGACCTAATTTTTTTGCTGTATCTACAGTTGGTAAGGCTTCTTGTTGTGTATTTTGCATGAGTTTGATATTTTGCCCGAAAATAAGACATTTTATGGGGATACAAAAGGCAGGTTTTGAACAATAAATAAAGCCTTATTTCTAATAATTCTCGTAAATTTTAAGGAAAATCTGCTCCATTTTCTTTTTTGTTTCTGATGGAGTACCATTAAAGTTGTTTATAATCAGACTAAGGCAAATTTCTTTTCCACTTTTTGTTTTCATATATCCAGCGTATGAGCGTACGCGAGTAATGTAACCACTCTTGGCTTTTAAATTATTCTCTAAAGCGGTGCCTTTGCCTAAGTTTTTTAAAGAACCACTAACCCCTGCAACAGGAAGTGAATTTTGAAAAGGTAGTTTAGTAAGGCTATCGCTATACATCATATACAGTATTTTGGTAAGATGTTCGGATGTTACAGCATTGCTGCGAGATAAGCCACTGCCATCATTAATAAATAGCCCATTGGTATCAAAACCTTTTGTTTTTAAATGATTGGTTATAGTTTGTATGCCCTGCCATGTGCTACCAAAACCACCTTTTTTTAAAGCCATAGTTCTAAAAATACTTTCGGCATATTGGTTATTGCTATGCAGGTTGGTAAAGAAAATTATTTTTTCGAGCGTTGCAGATTTATAAGTATAAAGTGTGGTAAGCAGTTTAGTATATTGCTTTTTAGTGTAGGCTGTAACTTTTAAAACAGCTTTATTACTTAACTCAATATTTTGAGTTGCAAATGCTTGTTGTAAATGCTTGGCTAAAAGTTGTTCAGGAAAGGGCAGAGAGCCTTCAATTGAAAGAGGTTTTGTACTTATGGGCAATGTGCCACTAATTTTTAAATCCGTTCCAAAAGGTGCGCGATATACAATGGCATTATCTTCACTTCCGCCCGCTTTTACATAATTACTAATGGTTAAATTATCTATTTGTGGAACGGTTTTTCTTATAAACATACTATCTCCATTTTTGGAAGCGGGTTTATATACAATATAAAATTTATTATCATTATAGGATAAACCACTTGGAGCAGCACCAAAATAATTACCCATATCTCCCCAAACCCAGTTAGTAGGAATGTCTTCTTCAAAACAACTAATATCCATAACTAACTGACCAGTTATTTTTTTTACTCCTTTTTCTTTAAGAATAGTAGCCCATTTGTTCGCTACATAAAAAGTGTCTTCGGGTTTTCTAAAATATTCTGAGTTAAGCGATGGGTCTCCACTACCTTTAATATATAAATCTCCGTTTATAATACCGCTTGCTTTGTCAAATGTTCCCGAATACTGCAATAAAGTTTCGTACTTAAAATCTTTACCTAATAATTGCAAAGCACTACCTGTGGTAATAATTTTCATGGTGCTTGCCGGTGTTAAGCTAAGTTTGCTGTTATACTCACATATTTGTAAGCCTGTTTGAGCATCTACCACGTATAAACCGATAGACGCATTTTGCAACTCATTCTCTTTTTTTAATTGGTCTATAAATTCAGTAATAGACTGCGCATAAGCATTTGTAGTAAAAAGAGAAAAAGAAACCAGCCATAAAAAAATGTAAGCAATTTTTTTACTCATGTTTAGTAGCCAAGGTTTTAATAGAAACTCTGTTTATAATAACATCTTTTAAAACGGCTTCGCCATCTTTTACGCTAACCAAAGCATAGGCATTTTGTATTGTATCCCTTCTAAGCGCTTCACGATATACTTTTTCAGCCTCAGGGGCTTTAGTTTCTTCCATAAAAAATTTATTAAACGGGAAATTAAAATTCAACTTACCATCATAAAAGTAATTGACCTTAGCAGTTACAAAATCAGTTTTATAGGTAGGAGGCATTTTAGAAACATCTGCAACATCAGCAAAACCTGCACTATCTGTTGTTAAGTAAACAAAGATAGGTTCATCTCTAACAAAAGTATCTGCGTTTAAAACTTCAAATGAATTCTTCTCAAAATTAAGGGTTATGTATCTTCCCCTAAAAGCATCGTAAGGATCTACTGGCGCAATTCTGAATTTATATTCAATACCTGTGGCAATAATTTTTTCCTGATCAAATACCATTTTTAATGGCACAGCCAGTTGCAATAGCGCAACTAAAACAAAAAATATAAGTAATGGTTTTTTCATGTTTTATAAATTACTTCTGTTTTCTTTTCTTTAAAATAATATAGTTTGCTGTAAAAAAGCCTGCACCAACAGCTATAAATAATAAACCTCGAATGATGAAGCTCATATCGCTATCAAAAAATCTGCATATAATTAAAGATGTGATTACAAGTAGGCCATAATTAATTAAACCAAGATGATCTTCTTTTGCGCCACTTCGTATCAGATTTATGCCAATGCTTAATATTAACACATTTATAAGTGCTTGAGAAAGGAATGGGGAAAAATTTCCGAGAATGTAAAGCACTATATAAATAGCAAAAGCAAATTTCAATAGCATTATACCATTATTATTTTTTTGTTTTAACTGCCAGCCAATTAGTGCCAATGCTGCTATTGAAGTAACTAAGGCCGCCATAAATTCTAAACCAAAAATGTTGTCGGTGTTATGCGATCTTTCCCAAAACCAATTAAGGCTTAAAGTAAGTAGCAAACTAACGGTACCAAGAGAGCCTAATACTAAAAAACCATTGGCTCTTCGTTTACTTTGGTCGTATATAGATGCATTGCCAATTGCATAAAAAACACCGAATAAACTTAGATAAGCCATGTATAAAAAATCTTCGCTCCTGTGCGACAAAGTGCTTAATGCTATGCTTAGGGATATTGGAATTATCCAATTATGTACTCGTATAGAGTTTGAATATGGAGATTTTTTGAAATTCATTAAGTAATTAGGCACAACTAATAAAAACATCCACCAATAGTGCATGTTTTCTTTATTCATTGAAAAATTCCAGGTATAATTGCTTTCAACAGCGTAATAAGTAATTACTGTAATATAAAGTAAAGAGGCTGCGTAAGAACGCATAATGTATATAATTGGCAAGCACAATAAACTCCAAACAAAAAGAAAGACGCCTAAATTACCATGCATATTATATACCTGACTAACCAACGAAATACTAGACCCAACAGCAAAAAACAGTAAAATAGAGGTGCTTTCAACCCAAACAGCTTGCCCTTGTTTTTTTACCAAACTAAAACCACAAAGTAATTGTGCTATAATTAGGGGCATAAAAGCAAAAACTACCTTTGTGGGTCTAGATAAGTCATCCCAATTATGGGCTATAATTAAAATAACGCCTAAGCCTACTAGTATAGCACCTATAACAGCAAAAGCAATAAGTATAGTGCTTGAATTACTTTCTTTGCTGTGGTAGTAGTTACGAATTTTTTCGGCAGTATCGTCCGAAATAATTTCAGCTTTTGTTAATTCTTCTAACTCTTTTGTGAAGTTTTTACTCATTAATATAAATTACAGTGATTAAATTTACCACATTATATTATAGAAACAATTTATATGGAAATAAAAGCTAACAGTGCCTCGTTAAAATCATGGATAGATGTAAAACCCGATTCAGATTTTTCTATTCAAAATTTACCTTTTGGAGTTTACTCAGATAAACAAGTTACTCATCATGCCTGTATAGCCATTGGTGATCAGTTAATGGATTTGCACATGGCACACCATTTACATTATTTTAAAGGATTAAGTTTACCCGAAAATATTTTTGCTAACCAATATTTAAATGATTTTATCTTTTTGGGAAAAGAAGTTACCCGCAAATTAAGAGATAGAGTTTCTGAGCTTTTAAGCAGCGTTAACACGGAGCTACAAAATTCGCCTAATAAAGACCAAATATTTAAAAAGCAAAGCAACGTACAAATGCTAATGCCTGTGCAAATTGGCGATTATACTGACTTTTATTCGAGCATAGATCATGCTACTAACGTGGGTAAAATGTTTCGCGACCCAGAGAATGCTTTACTACCAAACTGGAAACATTTACCGGTAGGTTATCATGGTAGGGCTTCATCTATCTGTGTTTCTGGGCACAGTTTTCATCGTCCAAAAGGGCAAATGAAACCAACTGATGCGCCCCCGGTTTTTGGTCCTTGTAAATTGTTAGATTTTGAATTAGAAACTGCTTTTATTATTGGCAAGCAAACACAAATGGGCGAAAGCATTTCAACCGAGAAAGCCGATGATTATATTTTTGGTATGGTGTTGTTTAACGATTGGTCGGCTCGCGATATACAAACATGGGAGTATGTGCCTCTTGGACCTTTTTTAGCAAAAAACTTTGCATCAACCATGTCACCTTGGATTGTTACATTGGATGCCCTAGAGCCATTTCGTGTAGAAGGTTATAAGCAAGAGCCTAAGGTGCTTCCGTATTTAGAATATACAGGAAATAAAAACATAGACATAAACTTAGAAGTTTTAATTCAGCCTGAAAAAGGGGAAGCTACTACTGTTTCGCAAAGCAATTATAAATATATGTATTGGACAGCCGAGCAACAATTGGCTCATCATACTGTAAATGGTTGTAATGTTAATGTAGGTGATATGATGGCATCGGGTACCATAAGTGGACCAGAGAAACATCAGTTTGGCTCTATGTTAGAGCTTACCTGGCGCGGCACAAATCCTATAAAAATGAAGGATGGCAGCGAGCGCAAATTTATTAATGATAATGATAGTGTTATCATAAAAGGCTACTGTCAAAAAAATAATGTGCGTGTTGGCTTTGGCGAGTGTAAAGCAAAATTATTAGCAGCTATTTAAAAATAAAAGAAGATTAATTTTAAGAAAGATGGAATTATTAAAACACCTTAACTGGCGCTATGCTGCCAAACGAATGAATGGCAAAAAAGTTGACCAACATAAAATAGATATTATTTTAGAAGCAACTCGTTTATCAGCATCTTCAATGGGTTTACAGCCTTATAATATTATTGTTATTAAAGATGAAACTCTGTTGAAGAAAATACATGAAAATGCTTGCAAGCAGCCTCAAATTGTTGAATGTTCTCACTTATTAGTTTTTGCAGCATGGAGTACAATGACCGAAAAGCATTTTGATGATTTTATAGCTGATATTACTACACAACGTGGTGTTACAGTAGAATCGTTAGCTGCATTTAAAGCTAATTATATGAATGGAATTATGACTCGTCCGGTTGAGCAAAATTTTAACTGGGCTGCCCGTCAAACATACATTGCTTTAGGTTCAGCATTAGTTGCCGCAGCTGTTGAAGAAGTTGACAGCACACCTATGGAGGGATTTAATGCTCTTGCTTTAGATGAACTTTTAAAACTTAAAGAAAGGGGCTTGCAAAGTGTATCCTTATTGCCATTAGGTTATAGAGATGAAGCGAATGATTATTTAGTAAAAGCTAAAAAAGTTCGCAGAGCTAAAGAACATCTTTTTATAGAAATAACTGATAAATCACTTAAGTAATAATTTAATTAAGCCAGTACTTTTTTAATTACACGCAAGTGATGCGAGTATTTTTTAGTGTCTACATTAAAAATACCGTAGTGGTCTATTTTATCTACACGTACTTTACCCGATGCGTGAATTATTTTACCTTCATCTAATACAATGCCTACATGAATTATTTTGCCTTCTTCGTTATCAAAAAAGGCTAAATCACCTGCTTGCGCTTCCTCCACAAAAGATAGGGGAGTGCCCAAAAGAGCTTGCTGCGAAGCGTCTCTTGGTAATTTAAACCCGTTTAATTTAAAGGCAATTTGAGTAAAGCCTGAGCAATCAATTCCAAAAAAACTTCTGCCGCCCCATAGATAAGGACTGTTTAAATAATTAAACCCGGTAGAAACAATTTTAGCTCGCGTTATTTTTTTTTCATCAGGTAAAATATATTCACCCGAAAAATCATACGTGTAGTTTTCTATCTGAATAGAATTTTTGTTTAAGAAAGGGAGTGTACTTCCCGCAACAATCGGGAAAAAGCTAGCTGAGCTTTTATCTTGTATAAGCTGCATGGGCTCAGCACACATTGGTTGCGGCTGACTTTCTAGTTTTTTAAATGTTTCTTCTTTTATGGGTAAGTACTGCTTATTGTTTATCCAGCAATTATATTTATCGTAGGCAGTAAGTATGTGTAACCATTCTTCGGTTTCTTCAATAATGGTGAAATGTTCGCCAAACAAAAGTTGCGTAACCATTTCGCTGCGATGAGCAGCTTCACTTCGGCAAGGCACTATACTTTGGTTACAAATTCCGAACATATTATTGATTTAAAAATTAAGAGTAAGAGATTTATAATCTCTCACCCTTAACTAATAATTTTATAGTCTTTCAATAACTAAAGCACTTCCGCCACCGCCGCCGTTACAAATACCCGCAGCACCATAACGTGCGTTTTGTTGTTTTAATACATTAAGTAAAGTAACCACAATACGTGCGCCAGAACATCCTAATGGGTGTCCAATAGCTACTGCACCACCGTTGATGTTTACTTTAGCAGGGTCTAATTTCATTAACTGATTATTAGCAATAGATACTACAGAGAATGCTTCGTTTATTTCAAAGTACTCAATATCGCTCATTTTTAAACCTGCTTTTTGTACCGCAGCTGGTATAGCTTTTGATGGTGTAGTAGTAAACCACTCAGGTGCTTGTTCAGCATCTGCATAACCAATAATTTTAGCTAAAGGTTTTAAGCCTAATTTTTCTGCTTTTTCTTTGCTCATTAAAATTAAAGCAGCAGCACCATCGTTTAATGTTGATGCATTAGCTGCTGTAACAGTTCCTGCTTTATCAAATACTGGTTTTAGTTGCGGTATTTTTTCGAAGTTTACTTGTTTGTATTCTTCATCTTCACTTACAATAACATCGCCTTTTTTAGAGCTTACGGTAACAGGCACAACTTCTTCCGTAAAATTACCCGCTTTCCATGCTTTAGCAGCGCGCGTATATGATTCAATTGCAAAAGCATCTTGTGCTTCTCTAGTAATGTTATATTCTTTAGCGCAAAGCTCAGCAGAATTACCCATGTGGTTTTGATGATATACATCCGTTAAACCATCTTTTACTACACCATCAATAACAGTTCCGTTACCTAAACGATAACCTGTGCGTGCTTGGTCTAAATAATAAGGTGTAGCACTCATGTTTTCCATGCCTCCTGTAACTACAACTTCAGCATCACCTAACATAATGTTTTGGGCACCAATTACGATAGATTTTAAACCCGATGCACAAACTTTATTAATGGTAGTACATTGCGTTTCGTTTGGTAAACCTGCAAATTTGGCGGCTTGGCGGGCAGGTGCTTGACCTAAATTACCTTGTAATACACAACCCATATAGGCTTGCTGTACTTCACCCGGGCTTAATTTTATCTTATCTAAAGCGCCTTTTATAGCTGCTGCGCCTAGTTTAGTAGCTGATACACTTGATAACGCACCGTTAAACGAACCTATTGGTGTTCTTACGGCTGATACGATATATACTTCTTTCATAATTTTATTTTTTAGTTTGCGGCTGCCAAATTAACCATTTGGGTTAATTAACAAAACAAATTTAGACTAACAAGTTATAAGCAATTATCAAGCCAAAAGCTTGTAATTAAAGCCTTAACGAGCCCAGGTTTGGAAGGTAAATGGATATTTGTTTTTTTCATCGGCAGAAACGTTTTCCTCATGAGTTAATTTCCAATCAGGAGTTAATTCAGAAAAAAAAGCGTCACCTTCAAAGCTGTGATGTATGCGGGTTAAATAAATTTTATGACAAGCAGCAATTGTTTGTTTGTATATCTCGGCCCCACCAATAATAAATATTTCTTCGTTTGCATGATTTTGTTTTACATATTGCATAGCAGCCTCGATAGAAGCAACAACAATTGTCCCGGGTGCTTTATAATCTGTTTGACGTGTAATTACAATGTTTATTCTGTCAGGTAATGGCCTGAATTTTTCAGGAATTGATTCGTAATTTTTTCTTCCGGTAATTATTACGTGCCCTTTAGTTTTCTCTTTAAAAAACTTCATATCAGCAGGTAAACTCCAAATAAGTGTATTGTCTTTGCCAATTACATTGTTTTCGGCAACAGCAACTATAATGGATAAAATCATAAAATAAAAATGTTATTTCAGTACAAAATAAAAGTGAGTAAAACTTACTCCAGCGTTAAATCATGACCTAATTTTTCTTTTTTAGTTTTTAGATATAGGCTGTTATGTTGGTTGCTTTTAATTTCTAAAGCTACATTATCAACTATTTCTAAACCATAACCAATTAATCCGGCACGTTTTTTAGGGTTGTTAGTCATTAATCTTAATTTGCTTATACCTAAATCTCGTAGTATTTGTGCACCAACTCCATAGTCGCGCTCATCAGGCTGAAAACCTAATTCTGCATTTGCTTCAACAGTATCTCTGCCTTGTTCTTGTAATTTGTATGCCTTTAATTTATTCAGTAAACCAATGCCACGACCTTCTTGATTCATATACACCAACACACCTTTACCTTCTTTTTCAATCATCTCAAGTGCTTTGTGTAATTGTGGTCCGCAATCGCAACGACAAGAGCCAAAAATATCGCCCGTAACGCATGATGAGTGCACGCGTGTTAACACAGGCTCGTCTTTACTCCAAGTACCTTTGTATATAGCTAAATGCTCTTGCCCGGTTGTAACTTGTTTGTAGGCTGCCATTTTAAATGTGCCCCATTGTGTAGGTAATTCAACTTCAACTTCTTTTTCAATAATGCTTTCTTTTTTTAAACGAAAAGCAATTAAATCTTTAATGCTTATAATTTTAAGATTGAATTTTTCTCTCACCTTTACCAAATCAGGCAAACGAGCCATTGTGCCATCTTCGTTCATAATTTCAACCAACACACCGCAAGGTTCAAAACCTGCCAGTTCGGCTAAATCTACAGTTGCTTCTGTATGACCAATGCGACGTAACACGCCGCCTTTTTTTGCTTTTAAGGGGAAAATATGGCCCGGTTTTCCAAACTCTTCAGGTTGTGTATTTGGGTCAATTAAGGCTTGTACTGTTTTTGCTCTGTCTGATGCAGATATACCGGTAGTACAACCATGGCCTAACAAATCTATAGAAACAGTAAAAGGAGTTTCGTGTAATGATGAGTTACTGCTAACCATCATTTCTAAATTCAGCTTATGAGCAAGTTCTCCACTAATAGGAGCACATATAAGGCCTCTACCATGAGTGGCCATAAAGTTTATAATTTCGGGAGTAACATTGCGTGCAGCGGTAATAAAATCACCTTCGTTTTCACGGTCTTCATCATCAACCACAATAACCAATTTACCGGCTTTAATATCGGCAATGGCAGCCTCAATTGTATCTAATTTAATTTCCATCCTGCAAAGGTACAAAAACCTTGTTTTATCATAGAATTAAAGTAGTAAATGATTTATGAGATTAATCAACCAATAATCAATAAAAAAGCCCTTGTTTTTACAAAACAAGGACTTTTAATTAAGATTTTATGAGCTTATTTTACTTCAAGCCCCATATTATAGAATATAAATGAGTAAACATCGGTTAACTCTTCTATAGTTTTTGATAAAGGCTTACCGGCACCATGCCCGGCTTGTTTTTCAATATATAATAAAGCAGGGCTTGATTTGTCAGCTGCAGCTTGTAAACGAGCGCCAAATTTAAATGAGTGGGCAGGCACAACTCTGTCATCATGATCTCCGGTAGTTATTAAAGTAGCCGGATATTTTACCCCGTCTTTAATATTATGAAAAGGCGAATAAGCATGAATGTATTTAGTAAACTTAGCTTCATCAGGGTTTCCATAATCATCTATCCAGCCAAAACCAACAGTAAATTTATGAAAACGCATCATATCCATTACACCAACCATTGGTATAGCAACTCTAAATAAATCAGGACGTTGAGTGATACAAGCACCTACTAGTAAACCTCCGTTAGACCCACCTTGAATGGCTAAATAATCAGAAGAAGTATATTTTTCTTTAATTAAATACTCGCCACCTGCAATAAAATCATCAAATACGTTTTGTTTATTAAGTAACATACCGCCTTCGTGCCATTTTTCGCCATACTCTTGTCCGCCACGTAAATTAACTAAAGCATATACGCCACCCTGCTCTAAAAATGCAATTCTACTAGGACTGAAAGATGGATTAATTACCACAGAAAAACCACCATAACCATACATTAAGGTTGGGTTTTTGCCATTTAACTCGGTACCTTTTTTGCAGATAATAAACATAGGCACTTTAGTACCATCTTTACTTGCAAAAAATACTTGCTTGGTTTCAAAGTCGTTTTTATTGAATTTTACATCGGCAGTTCTAAACACTTCCGATTTTCCACTTGCAATATCATAACGGAAAATTGTTGGAGGGTATAGGAAAGATGTAAATGAGTAAAATACTTCTTTCACATCTTTTTCTCCACCAAAGCCATTAGCGGTACCTAAATCAGGTAATTCAATTTTTCTGATAAGTTTTCCGGTATAATCGTATTGTTCAACCTGAGAACAAACATCTTTTAAAGAAGTAATAAAAATGTTTTTTCCTGCGGCCGTTGCATTTTCAATAAATTCAAGTCTTTCAGCAACTATAGTTTTCCAACTTGCTTTTTCAGGATGTTTTATATCAACAGTAACTAGTTTGTTATTAGGTGCGCCATCGTTGGTTATAAGTATAAGGTTATCACCATCCGCATCTACAACTCCGGTACGACTGCTATAATCAAAAGTTAATTGTTTCCAGTCTTTTTGAGTAGCATTATTTTTATCCCAAAAATATAAATCGCTATTTCCTGTCCCTTTAGATTTATCTAAAAACCAATAGCGCTCATCTTCCGAAGAATAAACACTATAGTACATTTGTTTTACTTTTTTGTCTTCGTAAATTAATTTATCATTTGCTTGTGCATCGCCCAGTTTGTGGTAGTAAACTTTTTGATACTCATTTGCTGCTGCTAATGTGCTACCGGTAGGTTTATCAAAGCTGTTGTAAAAGAAACCATCTTTATACCACGATGCGCCCGAAAATTTTACCCATTCAAGCTTATCGCTCATTTGTTTTTTGTTGGCAACATCCATTACATATAATTCTTGCCAATCGCTACCGGCACGTTGCAATATGTAAGCAATATATTTATGGTCTTTAGAGCTTCCTGCAAGTTCTACACTAACAGTTCCATCTTTAGATAGCGCATTTGGGTCTAAAAAAACTTCTTCTTTACCATCTAAACCTTTTTGAATATAGTATACAAACTGATTTTGCAAACCATCGTTTTTAGAAAAAATATAGTAATCACCAATTTTAAAAGGCGAACCATATTTAGGATAGTTAACCAACTCAGTTATGCGTTTTTTTAGTTTATCTCTAAACGGAATTTTCTCTAAATAACTTTGCGTAGTTTTTATTTGCTCATCAACCCAGGCAACTGTTTCGGCTGATGTATCATTTTCTAACCAACGATAATCATCTTTTACCGCCACACCATTAATAGTATCAGTATGGGCTACCATTTTTGTTTGAGGATAGTTTATTGGTGTAGAACTCATTTCTTTTGTTTCTTTATTTGGGTTATTGCAGGCTGCCAAAAAAGCCAGCGGAGATAGCACAATTAATTTTTTTATATTCATGATGATATTTTTATGGGTGCTTATTGCGGTCAAATATAGATTAAAAAGTAAATATAGAAAATGCTTACTTTTTAACGCAAGCAACATCTATGTTAATGATTACATTATCTGATAGTATGAAGCTTGAGGAGCCTACCGTATAATCTAATCGATTAATGGTAAAGGAACCCATAAATTTTGCTTTGTCTTCCTGCTCGGTAACAGTAAATAAAACAGGAACTATTTTACTGATGCCTTTTATAGTTAAAGTAAAAAGACCCTTAAACTGTCCATTAGTTTCTTTTGTAATAATGGTAGTTGA
This sequence comes from Bacteroidia bacterium, assembly GCA_035484495.1. GTDB lineage: Bacteria > Bacteroidota > Bacteroidia > B-17B0 > Aurantibacillaceae > PALSA-968. The sequence continues at coordinate 19,491 of DATHOW010000038.1, forward strand.
CATATTTACTTTTGGAAATTTATCTACATAAAAATATTCTTCTTTTTTTAAGTGCCCGTCTCTGGTTGAATTATCTGTATTTATAGTGTTTGCATCTATGCTTGCCTCTATTTTATTGCCAAAAACTTTAGTAGCATCAAATTGAATAGAGCCTGTTACATTGCCAAACTTTCCATTAACAGTAAAGCCGGCATTTTTAATTTTAAATGTAATGTTAGATGAAGATATAGCCCATTGTTGGTTTTGAGTAAAACCAATCAGTGCTAAAAGCAGAAATAGAGTTGTAAAAAATATTTTTTTCATTTGATATTTAAAAAGGCTGCCCGTGTGTTAAAGAAATTATTTTTTTAGTTAACGAAGGTAATTTATTCAAAGTTTTTAAAGTGTAATGAGTAGTGTATTTTTTGCCAAATAAATGCTGTAAATAATAACCCGATTTAATGCGGGTGTTAAAATTTTCGTTCCATGCTTTATCGTACTTTTTTATTAATTCAGTTTTTAAAATCGGTTCATTAAAGTAACTGGTAAGTAATTGTGCCAGTATTTTAGAGGCTCGCATAGCCATGCTCATGCCATTGCCGCAAAGCGGGGTTATAGAGCCTGCAGCATCTCCTGCTAAAAAGAATGAATTTTTATAAATGTCTTTTTTTTGAAATGAAATATTGCTTATTACTAAGGGAGCATCGAATAAAAATTCAGATTCGGTAAAATATTTTTTCAAGAAAGGGTTTTCATATAAAATGCTTTCCTCCATTTTTTTTATATCGTTGTTACATGCTTGTAAATTTTTAGAAGTGGATAAATAGCATAGGCAATAAGCATCCTTATCAACTTTAGACACTCCGCAATAGCCATCTTTAAAATTATGCAACTCTATACGGTTAGAGTTTAAATTTGTTTTTATATGATATTTCACTCCAATATAATTTAGTTTATTGGGTTTAGCTTCAATATCATTTTTCACGAAGGATGGTTCGTATTTTCCATAAGTGCCACAAACAATAGTTGAATTATATAAACCTAACGATGTGTTTATTTGGTATTTGTTTTCAGTTATAGTTTGCACATCAAACACTTTGCAATTATCTAGTACGGTAACGTTTTTTTTGCGAGCCAACTCAAATAAATAATTATCTAAACTATATCTGCTTATACCGAAACCGCCCATTTGCAGGGGAGTATTTAGCATAAAACCATTTTCTGACGAAATGCCTAATTCATCAATCTTGGGAAGATTTAAATCAACTAAGGGTAAACCTAATTCAGTTAAAAAATCCCAACTTTCCATAGATATATACTCGCCACAAACTTTATGAAAAGGATAT
>DATHOW010000039.1:0-33801 GCA_035484495.1 Bacteroidia bacterium
AGTTAACACCTGCTGACCAAGTGCTTTTTCTTTAACGGTATCGGTAAATTGTTTAGCAACTTTGTAGTTAACGTCGGCATCTAACAGCGCCTTACGAACTTCTTTTAAAGTTTCGGCAACGTTAATTTCGGTAATTTTTCCTTGACCTTTTAAAACCTTAAAGGCCCTGTCCAGCTTCTCACTTAAACTATCAAACATGTAATCTAATTTTTTACGAAATTAAACATATTTGGCTAAAAAACAGTAAAAAAGGAGGTGGTTTTTGGGTGTTTTAAGCTGAAATTTGCAGTAAAATTGGGCTTTGATTACGGTTTTAAACTTAGTAATAACATCTCTAAATGCAGTGCAGCCTAAAAAACACTACATTTGGTAAAGCTCAAGTAATTATGGTTGTAGATTAGTTGGCTGTAATTTTCATGGCACAAAACACTTATCATAATTTAGTCAAAATGCATCTTGCTGTTATTTTAAGTTTTTTATTATTACATAACATTTGTTTTTCGCAGCAAGTAAAAAAAGCCCCTAAAATTTTATATTTATCAGATAGTTGCAAAAACGACGCATTTTTACTCTTTTCTTCATTAAATGTATGCGATACTAACTTTAAAACAAGTAAGGTGTTAGTTGATAAAGTATACGACACTCCAACGTTATCACATAAAAAAAATAAAATTGCTTACTTAGAACCGTGTAGGGGTACTTTTAGCGGAAAAATAATTATTACTGATATTGAAGGCAACAATAAACAATTAATTTATAATTGTAACCCAAACATTGATTCAACTAAAAGGACAGAAACCTATTTTTATTTAACCCAGCCTGTTTGGTCATACGATGATACAAAACTACTTTTTATCAAATCTAAGTTTGAAGCCAACTTGGATTTACGCGATTTAGTAAAACCAGTTATATGTATATTAGATTTAAAAACTAAAACTATCGACTCTATTAAAACTGACGAACATATCTATGAAATGTATTGGGCAAATGATGCAAAATATATATTATATACAAAAGCCAGTTATGCAAAAAATTATATAACCGGATATTTTAATAGTCGCGGATTGTATGGAAAATTGTTTTCACTCAACCTTATCACAAAAGAAGAAAAAGCATTTACTGATTCAACTATGAATATTATGCATATTGAAATATCTCCCAAAGGCGACAACATTTTACTTTCTCAAGATCAATTGTTCAGCATGGATTTGGATGGTGCAAACAAAAAACAATTTACACATTTTAATTATACAGATACTCTAAATGATAAAAGAATTACTTATATTAAGTGGTCGCCCGATGGTAAAAAAATAGCCTTTATGTACGGCTATTATAAAACCAATGCTAAAGTTTTTGTGATGAATGCTGATGGAACCGGATTAAAAGAACTTTCTATACCAAAACCACAACGAATGTTTGGACCAATGATGTTTACATGGAAAGGCGATAGCAAATCTTTATTGGTGCGTTATACATGGACATGCGTAGAAAACCAACTATATTCTGTTTCAATTGATGGTAAACCCACCAAACAAGTTAACAACAACGTAAATTTTTGCGAAAATCTTATTATTTGGGCTGAGTAAGTACACTCCCCTTGCTCTAATTTAGCAAAGCCAATATAGATGCAAGCTATTTAGCCGAAGGAGTTTACAACCTTAGTTTACAAAACCTAAGCAGTGTTGTAAATAAACACTTGGTAATTGTTAGGTAAATATTAAATCTCCTTACGCATACGCGCTACAGGTATATCAAGCTGTTCGCGGTACTTAGCAATAGTACGGCGGGCAATATTATAGCCTTTTTCTTTTAGTATGGTGCAAAGGGCATCATCGGTAAGGGGTTTGCGCTTATCCTCTGCCCCAATAAAATCTGACAGTATTTTTTTCACTTCACGAGATGATACTTCTTCGCCACTATCGGTACTTAACGATTCGGAAAAGAAAAACTTTAACGGAAACGTGCCAAAAGGTGTGGTAACATATTTGCTATTAGCCACCCGCGATACGGTTGAAATATCTAAGCCCACCTTCTCTGCTATGTCCTTTAAAATCATGGGCTTTAATTTGGTTTCATCGCCCGTTAAAAAATACTCGCTTTGCTGTTTCATAATAGCATTCATAGCTATCAGCATAGTTTGTCTGCGCTGAAATAATGCTTCAATAAACCATTGGGCATTTTCTACTTTATTTCTAATAAAACCTGCCGCCTCTTTCGAGCTTTTATCTTTTGCTTTGTTATAACGTGTAAGCATTTCCAGGTAATCGGCACTAACTTTTAAATCGGGCATGTTGCGCGATGTTAAACTAAGTTCTAACTCGCCATCGTTGCTTGTTATTACAAAATCGGGAATAACCTCTTGTATATTTTGCGACGATTGCCCCGATGTGCTACCCGGTTTAGGGTTTAGCTTGGTAATTTCGTGCAGGATATCTTTTAAATCTTCTTCGCTAACATCAATTTTTTTGGCAATTTTATCGTAATGCTTTTTCGAGAATTCTTCCATGCAATCTCTCACCACATCCATTGCATAATGAATTTCCTTTGTTTTATGCGGGTTACGTTCTAACTGCAATAACAAACACTCTTGCAAACTACGCGCTGCTATACCCGGTGGGTCAAGACTTTGTAAAACCTTAATCATCTCCTCCACCTCGGCATCGTTTGTAGCAATATTTTGGGTAAAAGCTAAATCATCTACCAGCGAATGGGTATCGCGGCGTATATAACCATCATCATCAACACAACCAATTAAATACAAGCCAATCAAATACTTGCCATCGTGCACATCAAGCATGCCCAATTGCTCCTCCATTAAATCATGAAAATCAGTAAGCTCGCGTACAGGGGTTTCTTTTAAATCGTTGTCTTTACCGTTGTTGTTTATCTGATATTTAAAATCGGCAAACTCATCTTCATCTACATAATCTTCGTAACTAATGTCATCGTTTTGCAAAGTAATTTCTTCTGTATCTCGCTCATCAACATCAATAGTATCTTTATCCGTTTCTGTATCAACATCATCAACCGATGATTCCTCGTTCATAAAATCCTCTTCGGTATCGGGGCTATCGCTTTCTTCTTCTAAAGCGGGGTTTATTTCTAGCTCTTCTTTAATGCGTTGCTCCAATGCCATAATAGGCAATTGTATCAGTTTCATTAACTGAATTTGCTGCGGAGAAAGTTTTTGTTGCAGTCGTAAATGCTGCGATTGTCTTAGTGCCATAAATCTTGCACTAAAATACAAATAAGTTTTATGTTACAGAAGCGATAACAAACAAATGATTTTGTAATTTCAGCCACGTTTAAATAACCTAAATGAAAATTTTAAAATTTGGAGGAACCAGCGTAGGTTCTGCCGACCGAATGAAATCGGTTGCTACACTTATCAAAAAAAATACCGAGCCTGTTATTGTGGTTTTAAGTGCTATGAGTGGCACTACCAATAACCTGGTTGAACTGGCTACTAATTTATATGCCAAAAATCACAGCAAGGCTAACGAAATAATTACCACTTTAGAAAACAAGTACAAGCAAGAAATAAAGAACCTGTATAAAACCGAAACTGTTTTACAAAAAGCAAGCCACCTGCTTACTTATCATTTTGATTATTTGCGTGCATTTACTTTAGATATGTTTACGATTAACGAGGAGAAAGCCATTTTAGCGCAAGGCGAACTTTTATCTACCGCCATGTTTCAGTTTTATTTAGAGGAGATGGGAGAGAAATCTATTTTGTTACCCGCATTAAATTTTATGCGCATTGATGATAACGAAGAACCTGATTTAACTTATATAGAAACTCACCTAAAACAAGAGTTAGAAAAAAACAAAGGCTTTAATTTTTACATTACACAAGGTTTTATTTGCCGCAATATTTTTGGCGAAATAGATAACCTAAAACGTGGCGGAAGTGATTATACAGCTTCCTTAATTGGGGCAGCCTTGCAGGCAACTGAAATTCAAATTTGGACGGACATTGATGGCATGCATAATAACGACCCGCGCGTGGTTAACAAAACGCACCCAATAGAACAGCTATCGTTTGATGAGGCAGCCGAGCTTGCCTACTTTGGTGCAAAAATTTTACACCCTACTTGTATTTTGCCCGCACAAAAACGCAATGTGCCCGTAAAATTATTGAACACCATGCAACCCGATGCAAGGGGAACCATTATTACCAAAGATGCTGCGGGCACAGGCATTAAAGCCGTTGCTGCAAAAGATGGCATTACTTCTGTAAGCATTAAATCGGGGCGAATGTTATTAGCTTATGGTTTTTTACGGTCGGTGTTTGAAGTTTTTGAACGCCACAAAACACCTATTGATATGATAACCACATCTGAGGTGGCTGTGTCGTTAACCATTGATACAGATAAACATTTAAAAGACATTGTTGAAGAATTAGAAAAATTTGGGCAAGTAAGCGTTGAAAAAGACTTAACCATTATTTGCATTGTGGGCAATGTAAGCTTTGATAAAATTGGTTACGCGCAAAAAGTTTTTAATGCCCTGAGTGAAATTCCTGTTAGGATGATTTCTTATGGAGGCAGCGAGTATAACATTTCTGTATTGGTAAAAAGCGAGTACAAAAAACAAGCATTGCAGGCACTAAACACAGGTTTATTTAATTATTAGAGGATGTCGGCATTACAAAAATATCATACATTTTTTTCTCAGCATAAAACGCCTTTTTATTTTTATGATACTGATTTATTACAGCGCACGCTGACTGAGATAAAGAAAATATCTACTGTATATAACTATCACGTACATTATGCTTTAAAAGCAAACACCAACGATACTCTTTTAAATATTATTAAAGAGGCAGGCTTGGGTGCAGATTGTGTAAGCGGCAACGAAGTAAAAAAAGCCATTGAGCTTGGTTTTGGTGCAACCAACGTTGTTTTTGCCGGTGTTGGTAAAAGCGATGATGAAATAAATTATGCCCTGCAACAAAATATTTTTTGTTTTAATTGCGAGAGCATTCCTGAAATTGAAGTCATTAATGAATTAGCTAAGAAGCAAAATAAAACGGCTCAAATTGCCCTGCGCATAAACCCTAATATAGATGCGCAAACGCATAAATACATTACAACAGGTTTAGAAGAAAATAAATTTGGCATAAACTTTCATGAGTTAGCAGATGTGTTGGCTGTTTTAAAAAATTGTGCCAACTTAAAATTAATTGGTTTGCATTTTCACATCGGTTCGCAAATAACCGATTTAAACCCGTTTAAAAACCTGTGTACCCGCGTAAACGAAATACAGCAATGGTTTTTGCAAAGGGGTTACCAATTACCACATCTTAACCTAGGAGGTGGCCTCGGCATTAATTACAACAAACCCGATGAAGAAGCTGTTTGCGATTTTAATGCTTTCTTTTCTCTGTTTAAAAAATTCTTACAAGTACAACCTAACCAGCAAATACATTTTGAATTAGGCAGAGCGGTTGTAGCACAATGCGGAAATCTAATTACAAAAGTGTTATACATTAAAAAAGGCACCAACACCAACTTTGCCATTTTAGATGCAGGCATGACGGAATTAATTCGTCCGGCATTGTATCAGGCCTATCATAAAATAGAGAATATAAGTAAAGGCAAAGGACAAAATTTAAAATACGATGTTGTTGGCCCCATTTGCGAAAGCAGCGATTGTTTTGGCAAAGCAGTAGCCTTACCCGAAACAGTACGTGGCGATATTATGGCTATTAGAAGTGCGGGAGCTTATGGCGAAGTAATGAGTTCGCAATATAATTTACGTGATAAAGTAAAATCGTATTTTAGTACTGAATTAGGTTAAAAAAATGGTAAGAATATTTATTACAAGTAATCAAATCAGCACCACCTTTATGTCGGTTTATGCAAAAAGAACCAAACAAAAAGGCGTAAGAGATTTTTTATTTATCGACCATTATTTTAAGAAAAAAGCTTTAATCACCCTAGTAAAAGAGTCTGCTAAAATACATGAGTGGGATGCTGTTTTAGATTTTTCGTTTCATATAGAAAATGAGTTTAACCTAAAACCAAGCCTTAAAACAAAAATATTACGCAGGATTAAACACCTGCCCATCATAAAAAGCGTATATGATTTTCTCTTAGGGTCGTATGTAAAAAAGGCAGCCATAAACCTGTCTCAAAAAATACAACATAAACTTAGCGAGTCTCAAATTACAATTCCTGTTAATGAGGATGTAGCCATTTATCAGTTAACCCAAACCGAGCTTAATGCCGGTGCCGAACATTTATACCCCAAGGCCAAAGTGTTCTATATGGAACACGGCACAGTTGATTATATTTATGTAATTAACAAAATTAGAAAGGATGGTTTTATCTGCATTTTTAAAGAGAATTACGAAAAATATCTCGCTAAAAGAAACATCCAATTCCCGGTTTACCAATGTTTAGATAAAGATGAATTTACAAACGCCTTTTTAGATTTCATCCCCAGATTTAATTTAGATATCCAGCAGCTTGAAAAAACTTCATCAAAAAGATTTATCCTTTTTTTGATGGATGCTTTAGAGATATACCAACCCGATGCCAATTTTTGGACTGATTATATTGAGCGTTGCATAAGGGAAATTAAAAACCCGTTAGATTATACTATCTTAATAAAACCGCACCCCAACCAATCAAACGAGGTAATTGAAATTACGCAAGCTTATTTTAAAGCTCATAATTTAGATTTCATTATGCTTAACAAACCTGAATATATTTCGCTTTCGGTTGAAACCATTTATATTTATTATCAGGATAAAATTGACTTTGTTTTTTCTACTTTTTCGGCCGCTATATTTTACTTATCGTTTTTTTATGAGGGCAAGTCTAAATTTTATTACTCGTATTATTTTGTTCAACGCTACATTGGCAATGCCCCTGTACAATACAAAAACGCCTTTACCGGTTTAGAAAATTTAATAGACGAAGTATTTGTAAATAAACATTGTATATCTTTGACCTAGTATAAATTAAAGGGCAAAATAGCAATGTATTCAGTAGTTATAGTAGGGGCTGGCAACATAGGCAGCAGGCATTTACAATCGTTTGCAAAATCAAAACAAAAAATAAGTATAGTTGTTATAGACCCTTTTCAGGCTTCGTTAGATGTTTGCAAAACCAGATGGGACGAAGCAAATACCGGAGATAAATTAGTAGACGTAAATTTCAAAAAAAATTATTCAGGCATTACAAAAGAAGTTGATTTAGCCATCATTTCTACCAATTCTGAACACCGTTATAATGCTTTAGAAGAAGTACTAAAGCACTGTACTTGCAAAAACATTTTATTGGAGAAATTTCTGTTTTCAACCGAAGAAGAATATACCAAAGCAAACTCGCTTATAAATAACCACAGCTGCAATGTGTATGTAAATTTAGTGCGCCGCACGTTTGATTGCTATAAATGGACGCACAAAGAGTTAGCCGCAGAAAAGGGCAACCTTACTATGCAAGTAGTAGGCAATAATTGGGGCATGGCAAGCAACAGCATTCATTTTATTGATTTGTTTTGCTACTTAAGCAACGATGTAATTAGCAACTGTGATTTTGCAGATGCCAATTCAACTCAACTACTGGATAGCAAACGCGAGGGGTATATTGAGTTTTTGGGGCATCTTGTAGCAGAAAGCAATCATGGTAGTAAATTAGCTATTGCCTGTACAGAGGGCATCTATGATAAAATTAACCTTACCATTAAAAAAGGCAACACAATTATATTGGTAGAAGAAAAAGGCGATGAAATTACCGTACACAATGTAAACAACGGTGCTACACAAAAATTCCCTTACCCCTATCAATCGCAATTAACATTAAAATATTTTATAGAATTTGTAGAGGGGAAACCTTCTCTGGTTACTTATAAAGAATCAATGGGTGCTCATATAAGTTTTTTACATGCCGTAAAAAATCTTTTATCAGCTACAAACAATAAACAAATATGGAAAATTACGTAAACAAAAACGTTGTACTTGTTGGTCCGGGCGGCATAGCAAAAGATTATGCCAAAGTTGTTCAGGCATTAAAAACCAATGCTATTGCCATCGGGCGAAACAAAGAGAGATGCGAATTGTTTGAAAAAGAAACAGGTTTAAAATGTATTGCAACTCCGTTAGATGCTTATTTAAAAACCATTGATATTGCAAGCACCTATTTTATTATAAGTGTAAATACAGAAAATTTAGGGGATGTAATGCGCGACCTTATAAGCAAAGGTGCCAAACACATTTTAGTTGAAAAACCTGCCGGAATAAACCGAGAAGACATTGCACTAACCATCAAATTATTAGAAGGTAAAAACATTACTCCGTTTGTGGCTTATAATCGCCGTTTTTATGCTTCTTTTCAAAAGGCAATTGAGTTAATTAAAGAACAGGGCGGCTTACTATCCTTCTCGTTTGAATTTACCGAGTGGGCTCACGAAATTGAAAAACTAAACAAAACCAAAGAAGCCCTTGAGCATTGGCTTTTAGGAAACTCATCGCACGTTATTGATGCCGCCTTTTTTATTGGTGGGCTACCAAAAGAAATGCACTCTTTTGTATCGGGCAATATAAATTGGCATCCATCGGCAGCACAATTTTCAGGCGCAGGTGTCACTGTTAAGGATGTAATTTTTAGCTATCAGGCAAACTGGGCATCGGCAGGACGATGGGGTGTAGAGTTTAATACTGCACAAGGAAAATTGATTTTAAGACCAATGGAAAAATTATCTTTTCAGAAGAGAGGAGAGTTAGCCATAAATGAAATTGAGTTAGATAATAAAGTAGACATAGAATTTAAACCTGGCTTATACAAACAAGTAGAAGCATTTTTAAAAGGAGATGCAACCCACATGATTACGTTACAAAATCACTTTAAAAACGTAACCAATGTGCTAGAAAAAATAAACGGAAAAAATGTTCCTGCTGTATAAACAATGGGGTTTAATTTTTAAATAAATCAAACTCGGTTAAATCGGGTTTATGTTCAAGTTTTCTATTTTTTTCTACGGCATAAATTAAATTACCCAAGTCCTTTAAAAAAGGCATGCCTAATTTATCATACTCGTATTTTCCGGTACCAATTACATCTCGTTCGTTAACATACATGGTTACCGATAGCATATACTCTACACTATTTTTTACATCGCAAACATAAGCGCAATCACTTAAAAAACCATAAGCCCTGCCTACAATATTAAACACACGCACACTATCACTAGGGATAGTTGGTACCGAGCAACCGTAGTAAATAAACTTTTTAAATGAGTCGTAGTACTCTTTTGTGTTATAGGCAGGGAATAAACTTTCGCGCGGAAACATGCCCAAATATTTCATTAAAAATTGCCAATCATCATTGCTTAAATTAAATTGATTTTTTTTATCCAAGTAATTATTAAACGTTAATCGTTTTAAAATTTCGTGGCAGTTTACCAAACTCATAAAGTTATGCGTACTAAAATCTTTAGGACCATAAACACGTTTACCAACCTCATTATTATGAGCCTTTCCCGCTTTTGGATAAACTAATGGGTGTTGCTTATCATAGGTGTAAAAAGTCAAATTTTGTTTATACAATGTATCGGCTTTATCCGATAAAAAACAAACCGGAGAAGTAATTTTAGCCGTATCTGCTTTGCACGAACCATCTAAACGATTAACAATACGAATATTGGGGAAACCCCATTTTTCAAACGCTTGGTGTAAATAATCGCAACCCAAAAACTCATAAGTGCGTGCAAAGGCATAATTATCACTTACTAAAAACATTTTTTTTATGTAGTGCGCTAAACTGGGATAACGGTTTTCTGCCGTGGTGTCTTTAAACACTTTTTTCTGGCAAACAAAAACACTATCCGTAATCATGGTTGTGTTTTTATCAATATTATATTGCTTTAAACTGTTTAGTTTTTCTAATGCGGCAATAGAAACAGGTAATTTTACCAAACTAGCCGGGTAAAAAAACTTTGTGCTATCCACATTCCAATAATAATTTTTAAAAGTTGGTTTATTGTCTTTATCGCGCGTTATGCGGGTGTAAATAATTTGCAGTTTATATTTTTTAGGAGCACTTAAAAGCTTTGTATGGGTTGGTAAACCAGCGTGCAGCAAACTATCTAAATACAGCGATTTTTTTTGCGAAAAACCACTAACCGAATGGATAAGAAAGAAAAAAACTATTATTTTATTTTTTAGCGACATATTATAGCAAAGTAGTTCTTAAAGCTACTATTTTTTAAGAGACAAAAGGGTGTTACTGAAGTTAGATTTAACACATTATTCACAAGCTAATTGCAAAAAAATTATATATTTACTTAACAAAAACCGCTTACTCAACCCATGGTTAGAAAGCATTATATATTAGTTGCCCTCTTTATACACACAGCATTATTTGCTGTGGCGGCTAATAATACGCCTTCATATTTAAACTACATTAAAAATAAGGGGCAATGGAATAGCAATGTATTGTATCAAGCCGATTTTAAAGGTGGGCGTTTATTTTTAGAAAAAAATGCCTTTACATACATATTTTATCCGCAAGATGGACTTAACCGATTACACCCACACAAAACAACAAGCTCATCAACCGAAAAAAACAACAATGATATAACACTAAAATTTCATACAGTTAGGATGGAGTTTATTGGAAGCTCCGATAATGTTAGTACAAAACAAGAAAGCACTAAACCCTTTTATCATAATTATTATTTAGGCAAGGATGCCAGCAAATGGGTTAGCAAAGTACCAATTGGCGAAGGGGTTACTTATACAGATTTGTATAGCGGCATTTCTTTAAAGGCATTTAGCACTAATAATAATTTTAGATACGATTTTATTGTTGCCCCATCGTCAAACGCATCATTGCTAAAAATGAAATTTACCGGACAAGACAAACTTTTTGTACGAGATGATAAATTAATAATTGGCACAAGCGTTGGCGATATTTCTCAAGAAACTCCCTACGCCTATCAAAACATAGATGGAAAAGAAATTAAAGTAAATTGCAAGTATGTTGTAAAAGGTAATTTAGTTAGCATTGAGGTTGATGATAATTACAACCATAACCTACCATTAATAATAGACCCTACCCTTGTTTTTGCAACCTTTACGGGTTCTACTGCCGATAACTGGGGAATGAGTGCGTGTTACGATAACCAAGGCAATGGTTATACAGCCGGCATTTGTTTTGGTACAGGTTATCCAATTACAACCGGTGCATTTCAGCAAGCATTTGGTCTGGGAACAATAGATACAGTTTACGATTATGCAGGGTTTGATATTGTAACTTCTAAATTTGATGCATCGGGTTCTAACCTGCTTTTTTCTACTTATTTAGGTGGGAGTAGTAACGAAGAACCTGAAAGTATAATTACAGATAATAGTAATAATCTTTTAATATTAGGCCGTTCCTATTCTACTGATTTTCCGGTAACAGCAGGCGCTTATGATGTTAGTTTAAACGGCGGAGCCGATATTATTGTAACCAAGTTTAATGCAACAGGAACTGCTTTACTTGCCTCAACTTTTGTTGGAGGCAATGCCGATGATGGTGTAAACATTTCAGGACACGAAGCCACACTTGCTTCTTTAAAATATAATTATGCCGATGATGGCAGAGGAGATATTATATTAGATAAAGCTAATAATGTGTATATAGCCTCGTGTACAAAATCAAGCGATTTTCCGGTTACAGCAGGTTGTGTGCAATCTACTAACGGTGGTTTGCAGGATGGCTGTGTATTTATGTTACCCCCCGATTTATCCTCACTTGTATGGAGTACTTATTTGGGCGGTAGTGCTAATGATGCCGCTTATAATTTAGCTGTTGATTTTAGCGGTACTGCTTATGTTACCGGAGGAACCGAAAGCACTAATTTTCCTGTTACTGCAGGAGCTTTACATTCATCTTATATGGGAAGCATAGATGGCTTTCTTACACACATTTCTGCTGGTGGAAATGCTTTATTACAATCTACCTACATTGGTACCGCAGATTATGACCAATCGTACTTTGTTCAATTAGACAATGTAAATAATGTATATATATATGGGCAAACAAGTGGAAATTATCCAATCACATCGGGGGTTTATTCAAACCCCAATAGCGGACAATTTATACATGAGTTTAATTCAAACTTATCAAGCACTATTTTCTCTACCGAATTTGGAACAGGAAAAGGAACACCTGATATTGCTCCATCAGCTTTTTTGGTTGATAAATGTAACAACATTTATATTTCAGGTTGGGGAGGCCCTTTAACTCCGTACAATGTAGCCACAAGTAGCACTAACGGATTACCAGTTACCGCAAATGCATTTCAATCAACAACCGATGGCATGGATTTTTATTTTATGGTACTTCAGCCTAATGCTACTACTTTATGGTACGCCACTTTTTTTGGGGGAGATGCCGGTAGTGAAGAACACGTTGATGGCGGCACTAGTCGCTTTGATAAATCAGGTGTTATTTATCAGGCTATATGCGAAGGATGTGGAACATATCAAGATATGCCAACCACACCTAATGCGTGGTCCACATCAAACAAATCAAATAACTGTAATAATGCCTTAGTAAAATTTAGTTTCGATTTACTGCAAACAGTTGCTAACATAGCTGTAAACCCATCTTCAGCTACGGGTTGCGCTCCTTTTAATGTTGTGTTTACAAATCAAAGTCAGCATGCATCTCAGTTTACCTGGTTTTTTGGCGATGGAGATACTTCTAGCTCCGTAAATGCCACACACACCTATACTGCACAGGGCACTTACACAGTAACACTTGCCGCTAAAGATGCCGGCACTTGTAATTTACTTGATACCGCAATAGCCATTATAACCGTAAACTCACTTCCAACCGTTACCGCAACAAGCAGTACTATTTGTGTGGGTGCCACAGCAACATTAACAGCTGGTGGTGCAACAACTTATACGTGGAGTAGCGGAAACACAACAACCTTTATAACACAAACACCTGCAACCACTACACAATATACTGTAATAGGCACTAAAAATGGCTGTAATGATACAGCTATAACAGGCATTAAGGTTAATCCATTACCAACGGTAACAGTAAATAGTACAACTATTTGTACGGGTGCAACCACCACTTTAACTGCCAGCGGAACGCCAACTTATAGTTGGAACACTGGCGATACAACTTCATCCATTATTCAATCTCCCTTAGTAGCAACTCATTATACGGTAACCGGCACCGATACTAATACTTGTACAAACAAAGCAATAGCCATTGTAACAATTAATCCATTACCTGTAATAATGGTAAACAACCCATCTATTTGTATTGGAAATACAGCCACCTTAACAGCAGGCAACGCCTCAACTTATACTTGGAGTACAGGAGCAACCACGGCATCAATTTTTGATACACCAAGCATTGAAACAAGTTATACAGTAACTGCTACCGATATTAATGGTTGCGTAAATTCAAAAACTACAACCGTAACGGTAAACCCTTTACCAGTTATAAGCGCAAACAATGACACCATTTGTTCGGGTAATAATGCCCTTTTAACTGCCACCGGTGCATTTGCTTATGTTTGGAACACGGGTAATAATAGTACCAGCATTACTCCCGCGCCAATGTTAACTACTAATTACACGGTAACCGGTACAGATGTACACGGTTGTATAAATACAGCTACTACAAGTGTGTATGTAAATATTTCGCCTACGGTTACTGTAAACAATCTCTCTATTTGCAAAGGAGATACAGCTATTTTAGTTGCAGGCGGAGCATTAACTTACACCTGGAATACAGGCAATTTAACAGCCACTATAACTCCGCATCCTTTGCTAACAACAACCTACTCTGTAACAGGTTCAAGTGCTGTTTGTACAGGTAGCGCTATAAGCACAGTAACTGTTTTAATTAACAACACGCACATAACTACTAATGGCATTTTAGGTTTGTGTGCAGGTGATAGTGTAAAAATTTCAACCACTACTCCTTACACTAATTACACTTGGAATAATGGGCAACACACCCCTAGCATTGAAGTAACCCATGCAGGGATTTATTTTGTACACACCACCGACCAAAACGGTTGTAAAGGCTTAGATAGCATAAAAATATTTGAAGATTCGCCTGTTGGTTTCCTTTCGCATGATTCTACCATTTGTAACGGAAACAAGGTCCAATTGCAAGCGGCTCTTGGTAACTACACGTATTTATGGGCTCCAAGTAATAGTTTAAATAACCCTACAATTTACAACCCAATTGCACATCCTACCAGCACTACCACCTATACTGTAACAGTAACTAATGGTGTTTGCACAAACACAAATACAGTAACTGTTTTTGTAAAACCAACGCCACAAATTTCGGTTATCCCAAAACACTCGCTAGTAACACAAGGTGAAAGTATTTTATTGCACGCTACCTCAAGCGATAGTTGCTATTGGTCTCCAGCTGATTATTTAAACTGCACCAATTGCAATACAACTACATCAATTCCGGATGCGGATGTTACTTATACCATAACGACTACTAATAGCGAAGGTTGCTCTATATCAACAACGGCAACGGTACAAGTTCAAATAGAATATACATTTTACATTCCCAATACATTTACACCTAATAGAGATGAGTTAAACGAAATTTTTAAACCGGTAGCCACCCACATACATAATTTTAAGATGGATGTTTTTGACCGGTGGGGACTTTTGATATTTGAAACCACAGACCTTGACCACGGTTGGGATGGCACCTATAAAGGTGGCAAATGCCAGGAAGATGTTTACGTGTATAAAATTGAATTTACCGATGACCCCAGCAACCGTCAACACTCCGATGCAGGACAGGTTACTTTAATTAGATAAGCTATTTTTCTTTTTTCTTAGTGTGTATTTGAAAACCTAAGCCTGCCGAAATTCTAAATTCATCCAGATTTAAAGAGGAATTTTGATACCCAAAATAACGAGCGTAAACATAACGTACGTTTAAGAAAAAATTAAAATAATCAGATACATAAAACGCTACGCCAGTAACCGGCGAAAAGTTAGGTAGTAGTTTATAATCATACTCTCTTGGGGTAATTGCAGTAACAGGTAATTGAAAACTAATTTCGTTAGTAGCACTTGGTTTTGTTATGCTTATACCCGGCTGCAAGCCTATAAAATAATCAAATCTGTTTTTATGAAAATGATACAAGGCTCCAAAAAACATCGAGCTGTTTTGCTTTAATAAAGCATTTTTTTGTTGCGAGCCAACCATCCAAAAAGCATCGCCACGAATGCTTATTTTATCATCGGCAAAATATTCTAAATCGCCGTTTACATAAATATTGGTTTGATTGGCATCAAGCATAAGTCCGGGTGCAATGGTTGCCGTAGCCTTTAACATACCGGCATACTGATAGGTTTCCTCGTTTTGCCCATATATATCAAAAGCAAAAACTACCAAACTCAAAAACAAAAAAACTCTTACCATAAATCAGCAATTTTATAATTAAGTCCAACCGTAACTAAAATATGTCCAACTAAATTTACCCGATTTTCGTTGGTAAAAACAACGGCTCCGTTTATTTTATTGGCATCTATATCGTTGCCCAAATGAATCATATACTGTGCTTGCAAATATATATCACATCGTTTAGAAAAATTATAATGCGACCCAAAACCAGCTTGTATAGCCGAACTCCAGCGTTCGGCAAAATTATTTTGATTGCTGTTATCTTTAATATTAGAATAATCAAAACAATGCCCTGCCAAAATATAGGGTTGAAATTTTACTAAATTTTCGGTTGAACTTGGCACTAAATAATACATTACACTCCAACCAATATGGTAATCGGTTCGGCTGGCATAACCACCTACCCCACCCGATATATAATCAAAAAACCAGGCTGTATTAACTCGGTTGGTTGCCTGTATGTTAAATTGCCCACCGCTGCCAACTCCCACATTTTTCCAAACACCATCGTTAAAAGCACTTACCGTACTACGTACTCCCAAACTAAACATACCGCCATAGGTGTTTTTTACTTTTAAATCCTGCGCGTGCAGCATAACCGGAAAAACAAGTAAAATAATAAGTGGGTTTATTTTTAAAAACATCCTCTTCATACAAGCAAAATTAGCATCTATCTAATAAACGGAGAAATATTTTAAATATTGCATGTTTAATTATGGCTATTAGCTGATAATTAGTAATTTTAGGAGAGTAAATTTTATGGAAAAGACAATAAACGAAGAGTTAGAGAAGAAAGAGATCCTTAACAGATACAAAAAACTACTAACAACCTCTCGCCGCAGGTTAGAAAAAGGCGATAAAGAACTTATACGTAAGGCTTTTGAGCTTGCTGTAGAAGCGCATAAAGATATGCGTAGAAAAACGGGCGAGCCTTATATTTACCACCCAATTGCAGTAGCACAAATTTGTGCCGAAGAAATTGGTTTGGGTACCACATCCATTATTTGCGGTTTATTACACGATACCGTTGAGGATACTGAAATTACCCTTGCCGACATTGAAGGAATGTTTGGTGAGCGTGTTGCCAAAATTATTGATGGTCTTACTAAAATATCGGGTGTGTTTGACCAAACATCATCTTTACAGGCTGAGAATTTCCGTAAAATGTTGCTTACACTAAGCGACGACATTCGTGTTATATTAATTAAGCTGGCCGACAGATTACACAACATGCGCACGCTTGATAGCATGGAGCGTGGCAAGCAAATGAAAATTGCATCTGAAACACTTTACTTATATGCCCCCCTAGCGCATCGCTTAGGCTTAAATGCTATTAAAACAGAGTTAGAAGATTTAGGTTTAAAGTTTACGCACACCGAAGCTTACGATGAAATAATTGAAAAGCTGGAAGAATCGGAGCCTGAAAGAAAAAAATTCATTCAAAAATTTATTGACCCTATTAAAGATATTTTAAAGGAGCAAGGGTTTAAGTGCAAAATATACGGCCGACCAAAATCGGTTTATTCTATCTACAATAAAATAAAAAACAAGGGCGTTCCATTCGAAGAAATTTACGACCTGTTTGCTATACGCATTATAACCGATAGCTTACCCGAAAACGAAAAATCAGATTGCTGGCGCATTTATTCTATCATCACAGATTTTTACCATCCTAGTCCGGAGCGCTTACGCGATTGGATTTCTACCCCAAAGGCAAACGGTTATGAAAGTTTGCACACAACCGTAATGGGACCCGAAGGTAATTGGGTTGAAGTGCAAATTAGAACCGAGCGCATGGATGAGATTGCCGAGAAAGGTTACGCTGCACATTGGAAGTATAAAGATACCGCATCAGAAAAAGAAAGTCAGCTTGAGGAGTGGATAAGCAAAATACGCGAGATGCTTGAAAGTGCTGAAGAAAATGCGTTAGATTTTATTGATGATTTTAAACTAAACCTTTTTGCCGAAGAAATTTTTGTATTTACGCCCGATGGCGAGATGCGCACAATTCCATCAGGGGCAACTGCTTTAGATTTTGCTTTTGAAATACACAGCAAAATTGGTGAGCATTGCATTGGTGCTAAAGTAAACCACAAACTAGTGCCACTAAGTTATAAACTTAAAGGTGGCGACCAGGTAGAGTTACTTACATCAAAAAAGCAAACCCCTACTGAAGATTGGCTTGGGTTTGTTATAACAGCCAAGGCAAAAGCAAAAATTAAACACGTTTTAAAAAATGAACGTAAAGCAGTAGCTGATAAAGGAAGAGAAGTTTTAGAGAAAAAATTCTACAAACAAAAATTAGAGTTTACCGTTCAGAATATACAAGACTTTACTGCTTTTTTAAATTTAAAATCGAGCCAAGAAGTTTTTTATCGCTCGGCTAAAGAAGTTATTGGCATTACCGAAATAAAAGAGTTTATTAAATACAAACAGCATCCTGAAAAGTATTTCAATAAAAAATTAGAGAAACAAAATACCGTTGAAGAAATGGTTACGCAAGCACGCGGTAAAAGCGATATGCTGGTAATTGGTGATGACATGCAGCAGCTTGACTACAAACTTTCGCCTTGCTGTACTCCTATTCCGGGTGATGATGTGTTTGGCTTTGTTACCGTTGGCAAAGGCATTGATATACATAGGGTAAATTGCCCTAATGCCGCTAAACTATTGGCAAATTATGCGTATCGTGTAGTGCGCACAAAATGGAACAGCGAAAAACTACTTACATTTTTGGCCAGCGTTAAAATTACCGGAACTGATGCTATGGGTATAGTAAATAATATAACCAAAGTAATTTCTACTCAACATAACGTAAACATGCGTTCCATTGCCTTTGATACCGACGATGGTATTTTTGAAGGAACCATTATGGTTTATGTAAACAGTACTGAACATTTAACACAGTTAAGCAACAACCTTAAAAAGGTGCCGGGTGTAATAAATGTGCAGCGCATTGATGGAGAAAATAAAAAATAAGCTTAATGAAAAACAAGTTACTGCTTTATATATCGCTTCCGGTAGCGGTTTTGGCAGCGATATTTTATTTCTTATCCTTCCCGTCGTATAACGACATTAAAAACACTACTGAGAAAAAATTACAGGAACTTACTAAAGAAGCAACTGTTGATTTAGACTCAATACACAAACACTTGCATCATTCTGAAAAAAATGATTTTGTAAATTATTTAGCGAAGAACTATGCTAACACCTTTACCGAAAAGGGACTTGCTTTTTTTATTTACGAAAATGATAGCCTGCAATTTTGGACAGACAACCACCCGGCAGTAGAAAACTACATGCTAAATGTTTGTTTAGAAAAAAAAATAGTGAAACTAAAAAATGGTTATTATCAAGTAATCAGGCATTCCCAAAACGCTTATAGTCCATTTCAGTTATATGCGCTTGTGCTAATAAAAAATAGCTTTGCGTATCAAAATAAATATTTAAGAAACTCATTTAACCCTTACTTTGGTTTACCCCATCATTGCGATATACTGGAAAATAAGTCTACTCAAAAAAACGCATTTGATATTTCGGATAACAAAAATGACTTTCTTTTTTCGATAGAAGTAAAAAGAGAACATAGAAATGAAACCTACGCTTTTTTATCTTTTATCATGCTTTGTTCATCCGTATTTTTATTGCTTTACTTTTTTAAGAAACAAATTAAACCCGAGCAATCCATCCTTCAGTTTTTAAAATGGATGTTGTTACAAGCATTAGCAGCCGCCATTTTATACTTGTTTTTATTTAAAGCCAATGGCTTGTATTTATTCCTGTACTCTGTAAACGAATTAGATGCTTTTGTTGTACCTGTATTTACTATATGTTTACTTATACTTGTTTTATGGACATTATCAGCTTGCAGAAATTTAGCCGATAATTTAGATTCGAAAAAAGACAATGTTTGGCTATTTTCATTTTACACCATTTCACTTTATGCAGCCGGTTACGGCATTAATTTTTTCTTACGAAATACGTTTAGTCACCCTTATTTATCAGCTGATTTAGCCGATATTTTTTTCTACCCATCGGTATACGTTTACCTAAGTTACGTGTGTGTGTTTATGGTTTTCTTTTGTTTCTCCTTACTATCTGAAATTGCAATTAAACTTTTTACGTTTTCAAAAACAGAAATAAAAAAATACGTCGGTATATTTCTAACGCTTAGTATAATTAATGCTTGTTTTCATCATTTAAACTCTCAGTACGATGTGCTAACCGCTATTTGGCCAGGGGTGTTTTTTATACTAATTATTGTAGCTAAACAAAAAATAACCACTAATAAATTTTTGTATGGCATATTGGTTTGTTTAATTATTTCATTTTTTGGAGCTTACTTAACTATTAACTTAAAAAGCCGAACCGATTTTAGACAACGGTTAGAACTAGCACAAGACCTTGTTAATCCAAAGGACGAAGTAGTTGAAAGTCTTTTTATGGGCATTACAAAAAGTTTACTCGTTGATAATGACTTACAAAAAACCATTGTAAAAAAAGATAAAAACACCCTAAACCCCGAACAATATATTTTACGGAAATATTTTATGGGTTATTGGGAGCGTTATCATATTTCGGTTTGCTTGTTTGATTCGATTTGTAATCCACTTGTGCCGCAAGCCACGCATATATATAACAACAACACTTATTTTGATGAAATGATTACATCAAAATTAAGACCTACTGATTGTGGCGGACTTTATTTTAATTATCTATTAAAAGACAAAACTTATTATCTCTACAAACAATCATTGCCCTTTGCACATAAGCCCTATCAATTATATGTTATTGTAGAATCTAAAAATACGCCAGACCACAGAGGCTTTCCTGATTTATTGCTCAATCAATCATCTACCAATATAAATACAGAATATTCGTACGCAGTTTATCGCAATAATCAGTTACAAGAGCAACAAGGTCCTTACGAATATCCGCACAGCATAAATGATGATATACGAAAAGTAACCGCTTATAATGAAAATAACTATAACCACTTTGTATATGCCCCCAACCCATCATCGGTTGTTATTGTATCAAAAAATTACACCTACCTAAACGATTTATCGGCTACCATTAGTTTTCTGTTTTTAGGGGGCAGCACCTTGTTTTTGCTGTTTAGCATTTTATCTATTTTTATTTTCAAAAAAGAAAATTCATTGGCTGTAAAAATTCAGCACTATGTAAGTATGGGGGTTTTACTTTTGTTTGTGCCTGTTGCTATTAGTGCCTTTGTTTTAGCCAAAGAACAAACCGAATTGCAAAACATTGATGGCATTAAAGAAAAAATACAAAGTGTTAGTAGTTATTTAGGCACCCAATTAACTACTTACGATACACTGTCAGCGGCAAATAAAGAATATACGTCCTATTTATTAAGACAAGCATCTGCCCTATTTAAAAGCGATGTTACTTTGTTTAACAGTAATGGCGAGTACTATACAGCTGGTTTGCCAAAGCTATTTGATGAAGGCATTATTTCAAAAAAAATAAACCCGGTAGTTTATGCTAATGAAATTAATAACAGAACTGAAAAAGAAGTTTACAACGAAAACATTGGCAGGTTAAGTTTCTATTCGGCATATCGCACATTAAGTAATGGTAACAAACACAATTTGGCTATACTTAATATGCCTTACTTCTCTAAACAAAATCAAATACAGGCACAGCTGTTTAATTACTTGTCTGCCCTATTTAATATTTATGTTTTATCGTTTATGCTAATTAGTATAGCTGCAGCCTTATTATCTAACTGGCTTACTAGGCCTTTACAACAATTACAAATACAAATTAAAAAAGTAACGCTGCAAAAAAATAACGAGCCCATAAATTACAGCAAGGCAGATGAAATTGGCTTACTAATTTCATCGTACAACAGCATGTTGATTAAGTTACAGCAAAGTGCCGAGCAACTTTCAAAATCGGAACGAGAAGGTGCTTGGAAAGAAATGGCCAGGCAGGTAGCCCACGAAATTAAAAACCCATTAACCCCTATGAAACTGAGCATTCAGCATGTTGAGCGGTTAATGATTACACAACCGGAAGAAGCTCAACGTCAAGCAAAAAAAATTATTCCGATACTGTTAGAACAAATTGATGCCCTAGCACACATAGCAACTGAGTTTGGTAATTTTGCCCAACTGCCTGCTCCAAATTTTGAGCGTATAAATTTAATTTCGTTTATACAAAACTGTTTGCCCTTGTTTCAGCCAAATACAAAAATTAACGTACAATTTATTTCAGCAATTAATGTTGCTTATATAAATGCAGATAAAGATCAATTACTACGTGTATTTAATAACTTGGTTAACAATGCCATTCAAGCAATTGAAGATAATAAGCAGGGCGAAGTTATTTTAAATCTTGTAAAGGAAGGCGAAACCTATATTGTATCTGTTTGCGATAATGGTACGGGGATTAATGAAGATGTAAAACAAAAAATATTTCAACCTAATTTCTCTACTAAATCGTACGGAACAGGATTGGGCTTGGCCATGTGTAAACGCATTATAGAACAACATAATGGTAGTATTTGGTTTGAAAGTGAAGCTGGAAAAGGGACAACTTTCTATTTTAAATTAAACAGCATTAGCTAATTTAGCGCTTATGAAAAAAATCGGTCTGATTTTATTTTACTTTTTATCGCACTCACTTTTCGCACAAACTTTTACCTTATCGGGCAAAATAACCGATACAAAAAAAATGGCTATGCCATTTGCTTCGGTAATTGTAAAAGGCACCACCATTGGCACTAATAGTAATGCAGATGGTTTTTATCACTTAAAACTTCCGGCAGGCACTTACGAAATTATTTTTCAGTACATAGGCTATAAAAAAGAAACCAAATTGGTTACGCTAAGTGCTGATGCTACACTTGATGCCACACTTGCCGATGATAGTTACCAATTAAACGAAGTAACCATTAAAGCTGGCGAAGACCCCGCTTACGAGGTTATACGTCAGGCAATAAAAAAACGTAAATATTATTTAAACCAAGTAAACTCCTACACCTGCAAGGCCTATATAAAAAGTTTACAGCGTTTAAAAGAGGTTTCTAAAGCAATGACTAAACTAATTTCGGTTAGTGGAGAGAAATTTGATTCATCCATGCTTGGGGTTATTTATTTATCAGAAAGTGAAAGCAAATATCATTTCAGAAAACCCGACGATGAAAAAGAAATTATGTTCTCAAGTAAAGTTAGCGGCAACAACCAAGGTTTTAGCTTTAACCAGTTAAGCGATATGAAATTTAGTTTTTATGAAAACCTGGTTACTATTGATGGCTTAAGCGACCGACCTTTTATTTCGCCAATAAACGAAACCGCCTTTTTATCGTACCGTTATCATTTATTAGGCACTTCGTTTGAAGATGGTAAAATGATTAATAAAATTGAGGTGCTGCCAAAACGTAAAACCGACCCTTGTTTTCATGGCATTATTTATATACAGGAAAACACTTGGCGAATACATAGCGTAGATATGTATTTAACCAAAGATGCTAAAATAGATTTTGTTGACACATTGCATATAAAACAATTACACGCGCCAATTTTAGGAGATAGCGTGTGGATGCCCATTAACTTAAATTTTAGTTTTCATTTTAGGTTTATGGGCATAAAAGGAGATGGGTACAATAATGCTGTGCTATCGGGTTATGATATAAACCCAAGCTTCCCTAAAAAATTCTTTAAAAACGAAGTTCTAAAAGTAGAAGATGCCGCCAACAAAAAAGACACAGGTTATTGGAAAGAAAACAGACCTATTCCCTTAACAACTGAAGAGGTTATAGATTATCATAAAAAAGATAGCATAGCCAAAAGAAAAGATAGCAGGCAATATAAAGATTCGATAGACCACAGGGCAAACAAGTTTAAACCTACTGCCTTATTATTAGGTTATCGTTTTCAAAACACATTTAAGAAAACAAGTTTTAGCACCACAGGGCTTATAAATGGGGGCATTCAGTACAACACCGTCGAAGGAATTAATTCGAGCATAAAATTAAATTACGAAAAAGATTATGAAGATTATAGAAAACAAATAATAACAGGCAGCGCACGTTATGGGTTTTCTAATTATTTATGGGGTGGCAAACTAAGTTATGATTATTTACAGAAGCCCGAAAAATTTCAGCGTTTTGGTGCTACGGTACAATCAATGGTTGAGCAATATAACGGCACCAATCCTATTGCTCCTTTAATAAACTCGGCCTACACCTTACTTGCCAACGATAATTATTTAAAGCTCTACAAAAAAACTTCGGTACAAGTAAATTACAGACGAGAATTATTTAACGGTTTTATTTTATACGCTAATGCCGAATATGCTGAGCGCGATGCGCTAAAAAACAGTAGCAACAATTTATGGATAGATGATAAAAACAAACTCTTTACCAGCAACGACCCACAAAATCCTACCACCGATAATTTATTATTTAAAACAAATAATGCTTTAGTAATAGATGTTAATCTTCGTATACGGTTTAAAGAAAAATACTACACCCTACCCCATCGCAAAATTATTACAGGCTCAAAATACCCACGTATAAATATTGGTTACGTAAAAGCCATCCCAACTTTAAATGCTACTGCTAATTACGACTTAGTACGTATTTTTATTCAAGATGATATAAAGCTAGGCTTGTTTGGAACCTTTGCTTACCGGGCCAATGCCGGTTATTTTATCAATAACAAAACCATGTATTTTATGGACTATAAACACTTTAACGGTAACCAAACCATATTAGCTAACAGCGATTATTTAAACTCATTTAAACTACTACCCTATTACACGTATAGTACTAATAAAGAATATATAGAGTTACACGCCGAGCATCATTTTAATGGCTTTATTTTTAATAAAATTCCGTTACTAAAAAAAACCAAAATACAGGAAGTAGTTGGCGGGCACGCTTTATTTAGCGATAAATTAAGCAACTACTACGAAGTTAATTTTGGTTTAGAAAACATTTTTAAAGTGATACGTTTTGATTATGTATTGGCCTACGGCATAAACGGAAAAGTTAGCAATGGCTTTTTAATTGGATTAGGCATTGATTTTTAAACCACAAATAATGAAAAAAATAAGTTGCATTACCGCTTTACTATTTAGCACTTTAGTTACTAAAGCAATTGATTATCCAATGAAATCAACTGTTTTAGATAACGGCTTAAAGGTTATTGTGTGCGAAAAAAACACCAACGCAATGGCAGAGATTGAAGTTTGGTATCGTGTGGGCAGTAAAGATGAATGGGATGGCGTACGTGGCATGGCACACATGTTTGAGCACATGATGTTTAGAGGCTCTAAAAATTTTAATGGTGAGGGGGATATATACATAAAACTCGTAGAAAAACTTGGTGGCAGTACAAATGCCTACACCACTTTTGACAGAACAGTTTATCATGAAGAAGTAGAAGCAAAAAACGTTGAAAGAGTTTTTGAATTGGAGGCTGATAGAATGGCTAATTTAATATTGAGTCAAAAAGTGTTAGATACAGAACGACAAGTAGTTGGCGAAGAGTTACGGTTGGGGCAAAACAATTGGTACCGTAGAATGTCGGAGGAGAGATATAAAACTTTGTATCCTAAAGGACACCCATACGCAGTAGATGTAATTGGTTATCTGAATGAAATTACCAGTTTTACTACACAACAATGTCAGGATTTTTACGATAAATTTTATAGCCCTAACAATGCTTTTATAGTAGTAACCGGCAACGTAAAAGCTGAAGACGTTTTTGCTTATGCCAAAAAGCATTTTGCCGGCATAAAAAAACAATTGCCTGTAAATACAAAAAAAATAGAGCCGGATATTTTTAATCATACTATTGCCACCGAAGAGATGGTAATTGATTTTCCGGTACAGATATACTCCTACATTGTACCTGCACCTGCCTTTGGGCATAAAGATTTTTACGCGTTTAACATGCTAGCCGATTTATTGTTTACAAATTCCAATTCTATTTTAAATATTCGCCTTGTTTCAAATGACAATTTAGCCTACCAAATAGCAGTTAATCATGATAACTCGCGCATGTATAACGAGTACTCCAATTTTGATGTTATTATGCAAGCTACGATGGGTAATGCTAAAGTAAAAAAAATAATCGCTAAAGAGATAAATGAAATTATAACTGAAGGCATCGACCAAAAATTGATAGACAATTATATAAGCAATTTTGAAACGCAAGGCGTTTTCGAAAACTACTCTAATCAAAATATATCAGCGAGGTTGGGTTATGCCGAGTATTATTACAACGATTACACAAAGCACAATGCTGACTTAGCCGCTTTTAAAAAAATAAAAGCCGACGATTTAAAACAAATAGCCCAAACTTATTTTAACCCAGAGAAATTGAAAGTAATTAATTGTAAACCTGTAAGCGAATAAATTATGAGTAAGAAATTTTTAGCAATAACATTAAGCATTCTATTTTTTGCAGTAAGCGCACAAGAGGTTCCTCAATTAGAAACCTATTCTCTTAAAAACGGGTTAAAAATATATCTGTTACAATACGGAAAAATCCCCGCAGTAAATGCTCGTTTTATAATTAACACCGGTAAAAAGAACGAAACACCCGGGCAACAGGGTTATAGTGAAATAACAGCTTCTTTGCTTTTACAAGGAAACACAAAATATAGTGTAGAGGCTCAAAACGATATGGCGTTTAAATTAGGTGGTGAGCTTAACAGCAGTTCTAATTTTGACAACACTACTATTAACGCCAATTTTTTAACCAAAGATTTTGACGCGGGCATGGATTTATTTAGCTCGGCTATTTTACATCCGCTGTTTGACAAAGACAAGTTAGACCAAAGCATTTCTTATTTGGTAGATTATAATAATCCTGCAAAAATGGATATATCGGATTTAACTGGCATGTTTAGTAACTTAAATATTTTTGGCACAACCAGTCCCCTAGGCAGGCATTATTACAAAACACAACTACAACTAATTACACCCGAAAAATTAAAAGAGTTCCATCAATTTAATTTTACACCAAAAAACTCATCAGTAGTTGTTTGCGGTAATTTTAACGCGGTAGAAATAAAAGCAGTTTTAGAAAAATATTTTGGCAGCTGGCAATCAACCTATAGCGAAGTAAATGGGGTTGCTTTAGATGCACCTGTTATTAAAAAGAAAGAAATAGCCTTCATTAATCGTACGGGGGCAACGCAATGTGCTTTGCAATGGAACAAAACTGCTCTATCTTCAAAAGATAAAGATAATATAGCTTTTAGGGTGGCTAATTCTATTTTTAGTCGTGTACTTTTTTCTGAAATACGCGAAAAAGGCGGTAAAACTTATGGCATTGGGAGCAGTTACCAACCCACACAATTCTCAAATTTATTTGTAATTAATTGTTCAGTACGAAGCGAGGAAATGGCTAACACCATTACTTTGTTTGATAAAACCCTGCAAGACTTTAATAACTCAATTGTTTCGCAAGAAGATTTTGATAAAGCTGTAAGCAATATGCGTATTGCCATTATCAGTTCTGAAGTGCCCGAAAGTATTTTATCTTTTTACAACCCGGTGGTTTATGATTTTCAAAAACGTAAAAACTTTTTAAACGATTTAGCCGCTTTAAAAATAGAAGATGTACAAAAAGTAATTAAAAAGTATTTTACAGGCGATGCCTATAAATTGGTGATTGCCGGAGATGAAAATGTATTGGCAAGTCAACTTACTACCTTAAAAGGCTTACTAAAATACAAACCTGCCGATATTGAAAAGGATAACTAGTCTTGTTTTTCAACAAAACTGAAGTTTCTTTTATAACCGGGAGAGTTTTTATTTGCAATTGAGCAATAATTGATTTTAATTCGTAAAAAATTTAAAAAAAATGAAACAACTAGTAACTCTATTAATTTTATTTGTGAGTGGCGTAATGTTTGGTCAAACAGCTGATGCCGCATTTAAAAAAGGTCAAA
Organism: Bacteroidia bacterium; assembly: GCA_035484495.1. GTDB lineage: Bacteria > Bacteroidota > Bacteroidia > B-17B0 > Aurantibacillaceae > PALSA-968. Next base: position 27,351 of record DATHOW010000039.1, read on the forward strand.
CTAAATACGATGCTAAAGATTATAAAGGTGCCATTGCAGATTTTACTAAAGCGGCAACCTTAAACCCTAAAAATGCAACAGCTTTTTATTACAGAGGCAGTTGCAAACAAAACCTTCAAGATTATAAAGGTGCGGTAGAAGATTATACCAAAGCCATTAAACTAAAACCAACCTATGCTGTTGCTTACACCAACAGAGCAAGGTCTAAATATGTTCTATTAGATTATGCAGGTACCCCTGAAGATTATAAAGCCATTGTAGCTGATTATACAAAAGCCATTGAACTAAACCCAAGAGATACACTTGCTTATTTGAATAAAGGAGTTACCCAGGAATATTTAAAAGATTATGCAGGTTGTATAGAAAATTATAGAAAGCTTTGCGCATTAACTCCTAATAATGGAGAGGCCTATTACGATAAAGCTAATTGCGAAGATAAAGCAGGCAATAAAGAAGCTGCTTGTGTTGATTGGGATAAAGCCCTTGAATTAGGTGAAACTAGAGCACAGCCTTTAAAAGCTAAAAACTGTAATCAGTAAATATTTACTTCGCGCTCTAAAACAACGCCGTAGGTGTTTTTCACAGCATCTAGCACTTGCTGAGATAAGTCATAAATTTCGCTACCGTTTGCTGTGCCATAGTTAACCAACACTAAGGCTTGATTTACATGTACACCAGCATCGCCAAAGCGTTTGCCCTTAAAACCACATTGTTCTATAAGCCAACCTGCTGCCAGTTTATAGTTGCCATTATCTAACGCATAAGCAACCAGGTTTGGGTGCTGTTGCTTTAACTCATCGTGCTTTTGTTTGCTAACCTCAGGGTTTTTAAAAAAACTGCCTGCGTTGCCAATTTTGGCAGGGTCGGGTAATTTAGAACTACGGATATTTATAACCGCATCGCTAATGGCTTTTACACTTGGTTGTGTAACGCCCATAGCCTTCAACTCTTGCTCTATAGCACCATAAGATGTGTTAAACACAGGTTTTTTGTTCAGCTTAAAAACTACCGATGCTATTAAATATTTGTTTTTATAGGTGTGTTTAAAAACACTTTCGCGGTAACCAAATTTGCACTCGGTATTGGTAAATGTTTTTTCTTCGCCTGTTTTTACATCAATGGCATTTACTTCTTCGCAAACATCTTTTATTTCTACTCCATAAGCCCCAATGTTTTGCATTGGGCTTGCCCCAACACAACCCGGTATAAGCGATAGGTTTTCTATGCCACCATAATTATGATTTACACACCATAGTACAAACTGATGCCAGTTTTCGCCCGCAGCAGCTTTTACCCAAACAAAATCCTCATCTTGCTTTACAATTTCTATACCGCTCAGGTTATTTTTAATAACCAGGCCATCAAAATTTTTGGTAAAAAGTAAATTGCTGCCACCACCTAAAATAAGTATAGCGTTGTTTTTGTAAATGTCTTCTTGCAATAGTTTTTTAAACTGTGTAACCGAATCTATTTCGGTAAAATATTTTGTATAAACATCCGTACCAAATGTGTGATATTTTTTTAACGAGTACTTACTTAAAAATTGCATAACACAAATAACGGAATAAATTTAAAACTGTATGCCTATACAAAGCATATCGTCGGTTTGCTCGTGTTCACCTTGCCACGAGGTTAACACATGATCTACACGCTTACCCTGTTCGTGCATGGTAAGCGATTGGGAATCGACTAATAAATCGCGGAAACGCCTTACCATAAATTTTCTTCCTTCGTCGCCACCAAATTGGTCTTGCACGCCATCCGAAAACAAATAAATGGCATCGCCTTCATTCATATTAAAACGATGTACGGTAAATTGCTTATCAAAATCATGTCCAAAACTGCCTATGGGCGATTTGTTTCCTTTAATCTCTATTAACTGACCAGCTTTAAACATATAAAGCGGGCGTTTAGCTCCGGCAAAGGTTAACTCTTTTTTACTTGGGCGATAGCGACAAATAACCGCATCCATGCCATCGTTGGTAACAATGTTACCATGTTGTCTTAAAGTTTCGTGTAGTTTTTTATCTAAGTGTTCTAAAATTTTAGCCGGATTGGTTGTGCCCGAAGATGCCACTACTTGGTTAAGTAATGAGTTTCCTATCACCGTCATTAAAGCACCCGGTACGCCATGCCCTGTGCAATCAAAAGCGGCTATGATAATGTCTTCCCCTTGCTGCCCAAACCAATAAAAATCGCCACACACAATATCCTTTGGTCGGTAAAAAATAAACGATTTATTAAACACCTTCGATATCATGGCATAAGCCGGCAAAATAGAATCTTGTATGCGTTTGGCGTAGTTAATGCTGTCTTTAATTTCACGATACGCATGTTCTAGCTTCAAACTTTTTTCAATAACCTCTTGTGTGCGTGTTTGCACCTTGTTTTCCATGTCAACCGAATACTCGTGTAAGCTGTTACGCATGTTTATAAGGGCGTGCCCCAGCATATCATTATCACTTAGTTTATCGTACCAAACAGTTAAATTACCTTTACCAATTTCATTTGCAAAAACCGACGTTTTGGTAAAACTGGCTGATAGGGCATTTACAGAAGTTGCCATTTCGGCTACCACGTTTTTATCTCTGGTTTCAATTTTTTCATCCGATAACTCGCCCCTACCCAATTGCTGAATAACCTCTTTCATTTTAAGCACCGGTTTACGTATAGCACCCGAAATAAATGAAATGGCAAAAAACACAAATACAAATAAACCAATAGAAGAAGCCAACATAATAGTCATCATACGCTTTGACGCCTTCTCTATATTTACTTTCATGGTGTGTGCCTCATCGCGGTTACGAGTTACAATTTTACTAAGACTCAGCATTACATCTTGGGTGCGAGGCAACACTTCGCTTTCAATTAACTCTTCGCACTTAAATTTTTTCTTAGGATTTTCGTAATCATCAAAGGTTACGAGTGTTTTCATAATATCTTTTTCAACGCCAATTAAAGCGTCAAACTTTTTAAATACGGCTTGCAAACTATCTTTATCTGCTGCTTTGTTTAGTTTATCGGTATAGGTTTCTAGTTTTTTTTGCAGTTGCGGGTAATGGAATTTCTGTAAAGAATCTAACGCTTTTTTATCATCGATACTGTTTTGAAGATACACCCAATTGGTAGCGTACATTTTAGATTCGGTAACCACTACATCAAACTCATCTAACGATTCTATATACGGATTGATAACCTCGGTCATCTCCTCAATAGTGGCTTTATTTTTTTCTATTAAATAAAAATTAAAAATGGCGGTAAGTAGTACAATAACTATAACCAACACAAAAGCTAGAGTTACTTTTGGAAAACCGGTATTAAAAAAACTAATTTTCATATAGCTATAATGGGTGTTGGTACACAAATATATTCTTTTAAGCTAATTAATTAATTTTTTGAGAGTAGAATTTTTTTTCTATTTTTAGGCATCTATGAAAAAAAGCTACAAGCTCCTTTTATTCTTTTTTCTGGTAAGTGGTTACATTTCTTATGCGCAAGAGCCTGTAAACCCTGTTGCTGTAACCGATTCTACCAAAAAAGACTCGCTTAATTACTACGATATGACTATTGAGCAATTGCTTAGTTTAAAAGCGCATGGTGTGCCATCTGAATTAGAAAAACTAATTAACTCCCTTATATCGGTTGCGTCTAAAAAGCCACTTAATGTGCGCGAGTCCCCCAGTATTGTAACCCTTGTTACTGCCGAAGAGATTAAAAACTCAGGAGCACGCGATTTAATTGATGTGTTACGCTTAGTGCCCGGTGTTGATTTTGGCGTTGATGTGCAAGGCGTGGTTGGCATTGGCATGCGTGGCAACTGGGCACATGAGGGCAAGGTTTTGATATTGCTTGATGGGCAGGAAATGAATGAGATACTTTTTGCTACCACGCAGTTTGGTAATCATTTCCCGATAGATCAAATTAAGAAAATAGAAATTATACGTGGCCCGGGCTCTGCCATTTATGGCGGTTATGCCGAGTACGGCGTCATAAATATTATTACAAAACAAGGTGGCGATATTAATGGTGTATCTGTATCGGGCATATACGGGCAAACCGAGAAAGATTTTATGCGTAGAAACATAAACCTTTCTGCCGGTAAAAAAATTGGTGATTTTGAATGGAGCGTATCGGGTATGATGGGACAAGGGCAACGTAGCGATCAAAATTATACTGATATATATGGAAGCAGTTACACCATGATTGGCAACTCGGCACTCAACCCTGCTTATGCTAACGTAGGTGCATCGTATAAAGGACTTAGTTTTAGAGCCATTGGCGATTTTTATAAAACCACCACCCAAGATGGCTATGATGCCATTTACCCAAAACCTTATGCACAAAACTTTAACTCAACTTATTTTGAATTAAAATATTTATGGAAGGTTAGTAAAAAACTTACCATAACCCCTAAGCTGAATTACAAAAACCAATCGCCTTGGAAAACTCCGCAAGGCGACTCGATAGACCAAACTTATTTAAAAACAGCTACCCGTTCAACAGCTAACATAACAGCATCCTACAACCCTACCCGAAAAATAAATGTTGTTTTTGGTAGCGAGTATTATAAGGATATGGCAGTTGACCATTTAGCAGGCGATACTTTTTATAATGGCAAACAAACGGTGAGTTTTTATAACTACGCCTTTTTTGCACAAGGCCTTTTAAAAACACGTTTTGTAAATATTATTTTAGGTGCGCGTTACGATAAGCATAATGTATATGGCGATGCTTTTGTGCCACGAGTTGGATTAACAAAAAAATATAACAAGTTTCATTTTAAGGCTTTATATAGTAACTCGTTTAGAGCGCCCGCTATTGAAAACATTAACTTAAGCGGAGCCAACGGCATACATCCCGAAAAAACACAAGTGTTGGAGTTGGAGTTAGGTTACCAACTAACACATAACTCAATTTTTACTATTAACTTTTTTGATATAACTACCAAAAACCCTATTATTTATTATAGCATTGGTGCCGGCACAGATGCTTATACCAACCAAGGTAACACAGGTACAAGAGGATTTGAAGCAGAGTACAAAGTAAAAGATACTTGGGGTTATATTGCCATAAATTACTCGTACTATACAGCTGCCGGTAAAGATAAAAGTGCCGCTTATAACGTAGTACAAGACCCATCGATGATGTTGGGCTTTGCAAGCAGTAAAGTAAATTTAAATGCATCTATAAAGCTTACCGAAAATTTATCTATTAACCCTAGTGGTACTTTTTATGGACCGCGTTGGGGTTATAACTCGGTTGATACAGGCGGCTATGCGCAACTAAGCAAATTTAATTCGGTGTTTTTATTTAATCTGTTTTTAAAATACAACACGCCTGTTAAAGGTTTAAGCATTGGCTTTGGTGTGTATGATATTTTTAATGAGAAATTTGTTTTTATACAGCCTTATGCGCAACCGGGTAGTCTAACCAATTTACCACACGCTCCATTACCGGGTCCGCCAAGGGAATTTATATTCCGTTTGAGTTATGATTTAAACTTTAAAGCAAAAACCACCAAGTGATAAAACCTAAAAAAATATCGTTTGGTGCTAAACTGCTTTTGCTGTTTTTATTTATAAACGGCATATCGACTAAGTGTGTTGCGCAAGATGTAGATTACAAAGCATACACCTTGTTTGTATATAATTTTATGAAATATGTAGAGTGGCCCGAGGCACAAAGCAAAGGCGATTTTGTGGTGTGTGTGTTTGGCGAATCGCCGGTACATAAAGAGTTAACCGGACTAGCATCAAGTAAAAAATTAAAAGGAAGAAACATTATTATTAAAACCATAACTAAACCCGAAGAAGCTGCAGGTTGCCAATTGCTATATGTATCGGCATCAAAAAGCGGAAACATAAAAGCATTAAAAGACCAAATGGCAGGCAAACCCATTTTAATAGTTGGCGAACGCGAGGGGCTTGCTAAAAAAGGAGCTCAACTTAGCTTTGTTACGATGGATGATGATGAGCTAAAATTTGACATTAATAAGAAAGAAATTGAGCAACATCAGCTAAAAATATCAAGTCAGCTAATTGCCTTAGGTATACTGGTAAATTAACTAACTTTGTACTATGATAGTTAAGGCCCTTACACAAGGCGTAGAAATTTCAGTTAAAACTGCCTACCAGCCATCTCATAGTACACCTAGAGAGAATTATTATTTTTTTACCTACACCATTACTATCGAAAACAAAAACGATTTTAGCGTGCAGCTTGTAAGTCGTCATTGGCATATTTATGATAGTAATGGCGATTACAGACAAGTGCAAGGCGAAGGCGTTGTGGGTGAGCAACCTATTATTGAACCCGGTAAAGCATACAGCTACACATCGGGCTGTAATTTAAAAACCGAAATTGGTAAAATGAGCGGCACTTACACCATGCTGCGTTTATTGGATGAAAAAACCTTTGAAGCCAAAATACCAGAGTTTACTATGTTATTAGA
>DATHOW010000040.1:0-15270 GCA_035484495.1 Bacteroidia bacterium
TTTTTCATCTCAAATACAAACGCTACACAATCGCAATTTTATTAAATAAAAAAGCCCCGTAAAAACGAGGCTTTTAATAAGCTAATGCAACACTTGTATTAGTTATTATTTATGTTTGAGTGAGATCTAACTTTAGCTACATCAACTGGATCTGGAGTTGGTGTAACATCTCCGGTACCACCACCAATTACATTTTTCAATTCATTGCTGTTAAGTTTTTCTACTTTAGCATTAGTAGTTACTTCTTTTTTCGATTTTAAAAGTTTTTTAAACATAGTTTTATTTTTTAATTTAAGTAAAGCTATTCTGGTTCTTTTAATCGTAAAGTTAATTTTAGTTAAATTTAATCTTGCCCTACCTTTTATCCTGCAAATTGGCTGTAACAAATCTCATAAATAAAATTAATGGCTTAAATTATGCCTTCACAGCCCAACGCAGTTTAGCCGATCGTGCCCGTGGGTTCGCATTACTTTCTGCTGCCGATGCACGCACCGGGTCGGCAACAACTTCGCTATACACACCTTCATTAAATAATTGTTTAAACGATTTTTTTACCCGCCTGTCTTCTCCCGAGTGAAACGAAAGTATAGCCACTCTTCCACCCGCAGCAAGTGCGTATGGCAGTTTCTCTAAAAAATTATCTAAGGCTCCAAACTCATCATTTACTTCAATGCGCAATGCCTGAAAACATCGCTGGCACGATTTTTTTATATCCTCTTTGCGCGTGCTTTGTGGTAAAAACTCCAACGCTTCTTTAATAATCTCCTGCAAATGGGTGGTTGTAGCTATAACAAATCCACTTTTAATTTTTTCTATAATGGCCTTGGCAATAAGTTCAGCATGGGGCTCATCGGCATTTTCAGTTAGTAATGCTTCTAATGCGTGTTCTGTAATTGTTTTTAAAAGTGCCGCCGCCGATTTTCCGCTCTTTGGGTTCAGCCTTAAATCCAGTGGCCCCTCAATCTTAAACGAAAACCCTCGCTCGGGGTTATCTATCTGCATCGATGAAACACCCAAATCTGCCAACACAAAATCCAACACACCCGTTTCCTCCACAATTTGGTCTATGTCGGCAAAGTTTCGTTTCTTAATCACTAAAACATCTGGTCCAAAACCCAATAAACCTAATCGTTCTCTGGTTTTTGGTAACTCAAAAGGGTCAACATCAATGGCATACAAAATTCCGCCGGGTGCCAAATAGCTAAGCATTTCTAAACTATGCCCGCCATAGCCTAAGGTGGCATCTAACCCGGTTTGTCCGGGTTGTATATTCAAAAATTCCATTATCTCCTTCACACAAATCGACCTATGCATGCCCGCCGGGGTGCGCCCTTGCTGCATAACCTTTTCAACATCCTCGCTATAATGCTCGGGTTGCAGCTCTTTATATTTTTCACCAAAAGCTTTTGGGTGTGTGCCCTTGTATCTTACACGGCGCGGTCGCTTTGGTTCCTGTTCATCCATTCAGTAAACTTAACCTATTTGTTGCTTACATCGCGCAATGTGTGAATTATGTAACTTTTAGCTTTAGTTGTGTAATCTTTCCACGTTTAAAAGGCGCAACTTCACTCAAATCCTTTTACATGAAAATCAACCCAAATACTTCTTTCAATATTCTCTTGGCTGATGATGATGTTGATGACCACACTTTTTTTAAAGAAGCCCTAAAAGATTTTTCATTGCCAACAAATCTCACGTGGGTACATAATGGCGATGAGCTTATGCAGCTACTTACAAACCAAGCAAACACACTTCCTAATGTTCTTTTTATGGACCTTAATATGCCGCGCAAAAACGGCTTCGAATGTTTGTCAGAAATTAAACTAAACGATAAATTAAAAAACCTGCCAATCATTATTTACTCCACTTCTTTTCATAAAGTAATTGCAGATAAGCTGCACAAAAACGGAGCAAACTATTATATAAGCAAGCCCACCGAAATTTCCGAGCTTAAAACAGCTGTACAAAAAATGATTACACTTATTATAGAAGAAAATATTTCACAACCAACCATCGAAGATTTTGTGCTTACAAACGAGCGCAAAAATTACAAAACACATTTTTGGTTCAGTCACTTTTTCCGACTGCCCCTTATAGAAAATTTTAACTAGTCGCTATGAAACTTAAAGAAAACACGCTTAACATCCTGCTGGCTGATGATGACCCCGACGACCGTTCTTTCTTCGAAAAAGCATTGAAAGAGATACCGCTTGATACCCACCTTGTATCGGTTAACAACGGCGAGGAGCTTATGATTTATTTGGCTAAAAACCTTCACAATCTTCCCGATGCTATTTTTCTCGACCTCAGCATGCCGCGCAAAACAGGGTACGAATGCTTGCTCGAAATACAAGAAAACCAAGATTTAAAAAACATTCACGTAGTTATGTTTTCAACTTCTTTCACCGGCGGCCATATCGATTTAGAGAAAACCTTAATAAACACACTATCTAACATGGGTGCAAAAGATTATATCCGTAAACCCGGCGATTTCGAAAAACTAAAACAAGTCATCCACCAATCTCTTATCAGGCTTATTGAAAAAGAAAATTTATCCGACATAAAATGAGCCTGCTATTTTCATCCATTAAAACTTACCCGCAACCCATGAATTTTAAACAATTAAATATTTTGCTTGCCGATGACGATACCGATGATTGTATCTTTTTTCAACAAGCCTTACATGAGTTGATTTTACCCACCTTCTTAACAGCCGTGCATGATGGCGAACAACTTATGCAATTTCTTAACGACGAAAAAAATGAACTTCCCAATATTTTATTTCTCGATTTAAATATGCCACGCAAAAATGGTTTCGAGTGTTTATCCGAAATTAAATTGAACGATAAATTTAAACTACTTCCGGTAATCGTCTTTTCTACCTCTTTCGAACAAGAGGTTGTAAACATGCTTTACCAAAACGGGGCACAATATTTTATCCGCAAGCCTTCTGAGTTTTCTCAGTTCAAAAAAATAATTCAACAATCGCTTACTCTGGTAGCGCAAGGCGATATTTCGCAACCCACTAAAGACAACTTTGTACTAACTGTTCAAAATAGCTAACTCGTTTTAAGAAAAAAAACATTATCAAATAAATCATGGACAACAGAAAAGAATCAGATGAAGAAGGGTTAATCGCCGCTAATAAAGAGTTGGTTATTCAAAAACAAGAAAACGAAAGACTAATAGCCGAGTTAAGCATGGCCACTAAAGAGCTTGCTTTTCAAAAAGAAGAAAAAGGAAAACGTGCCGCCGAGTTAGGCATCGCCAATATAGAGCTTGCCTTTCAGGACGACGAAAAAGGAAAACGTGCTGCCGAGTTAGGCATTGCTAATAAAGAGCTGGTCTTTCAGGATGAAGAAAAAGAAAAACGTGCTGCCGAGTTAGGCATTGCCAACATCGAACTTGTTTTTCAAAACGAAGAAAAAGAAAAACGTGCCGTAGAGTTAGGCATTGCTAATAAAGAGCTGGTCTTTCAAAACGAAGAAAAAGAAAAACGTGCTGCCGAATTAATTATCGCCAATAAAGAACTTGTCTTTCAAAACGAAGAAAAAGAAAAACGTGCTGCCGAATTAATCATTGCCAATAAAGAACTTATTTTCCAAAACGAAGAAAAAGAAAAACGTGCTGCCGAGTTAGGTGTAGCCAACAAAGAACTTGCTTTTCAAAACGAAGAAAAAGAAAAACGTGCCGCCGAATTAATCATTGCCAATAAAGAGCTTATTTTCCAGAACGAAGAAAAAGAAAAACGCGCAGCCGAATTAATCATTGCCAACAAGGAGCTTGCTTTTCAAAATGAAGAAAAAGAAAAACGTGCCGCCGAATTAATTATTGCCAATAAAGAATTGCTTGCGTTTACCTACGTATCAAGTCATGATTTGCAGGAACCTTTGCGCAAAATACAAACCTTTGTAACCATCATTCTCGAAAACGAAAACAAAAACCTATCCGAAAACGGAAAATATAATTTTCAGCGCATGCAATTAGCTGCCGGCAGAATGCAACAACTTATTGATGATTTGCTTTCTTTCTCACGCATTAACACCACCGAACTAAAGTTTGAAAAAACCGACCTCAACCTAATTATCGAAGAAGTAAAAACCGAACTTAAAGATACCATTCAGGAAAAACATGCCATTATCGAAATAGCCGAACAATGCTCGGCTAACATTATTGCGTTTCAGTTTCGTCAGCTTATGTATAACCTAATAAGCAATGCGCTTAAATTTTCGCAACCAAATGTACCCTCTCATATTATAATAAGGAGCCGAATTGAAAAGGGCAGCACCTTAAACAACAAAAAACTTTCGCCCGATAAAAATTATTGTCACATCACCGTTAAAGATAACGGCATTGGCTTCGAGCCTCATTTCAGCGAACGCATTTTCGAAGTGTTTCAAAAACTACATAGTAAAGAAGTTTATAGCGGCACAGGTATCGGCCTAGCCATTGTAAAAAAAATTGTAGAAAACCACAACGGCATCATCATTGCAACAGGCGAGTTAAACAAAGGCGCAACCTTCGATATTTATTTCCCTAGTAACTAATTGTCATTTCTATTATAGGGAGAAATTAAAACGACCCTACACTTTAATAGCAATCAACAAAACATCGTCTATTTGCTCTAGCCCTTCTTTCCACGCATCAAAAACAGTCGAAAGAATTTCCCTTTGCTCAGCCATTGGTTTATCACTATTGGCTATCAAAGTTGTCTCAAGTTGTTTGTACTTAAATTTTTTTCCCTTAGGCCCACCAAACTGGTCGGCATAACCATCTGTAAACGTGTACACAATATCGTCCTTTTCAATTTTAAAAATCTCTAACGAAAACGGTTTTAACTCATCCGTGTACATTCCCACAGGCATTTTATCGGGTTTAATTTCCAGCAACTTGCCATTTCGTAAAATCCACACAGGGTTATTGGCTGCAGCTACAGTCAACTCCATTTTTTCAAAATCAAAACAGCAAAGCGAGCAATCCATGCCGTCTTTTGCTTTTTCATTTCCTTCGGGGTTTAATGCTTTTATAATATCGTTACGTATTTCATCTAACACCAAATCAGGGCGTGTAATTTTTTTCTCAATAATTACCTCATTTAAAAATGATATATTTAGTAAACTCATAAACGCACCCGGCACACCATGCCCTGTACAATCTGCGGTGGCCACATAAAACTTATTATTCAAATTAAGTGCCCAATAAAAATCACCACTAACAATATCTTTAGGTTTATATAGTACAAAAAAGTCGCGCACATATTTTTTAAAATAATTCTCTGACGTAAGTAGGGCGCGCTGTATTCGTTTAGCATAGTGTATGCTATCCATCACCTCTTTATTTTTTTCTTCCACAAAATGTTTTTGTTGCTCTATCTCATTTTTTTGTTTCGATATAATTGTATGGGCTCTTTGCGTGCGCTTATAATTTCTAAAAATAATTAACGCAATAAAAACTGACAGAATAATCCCTCCAATGCTTACACCTATATATATAACACTTCGCTTTTTCTCTTCCGCACGTATAACTTCTTTTTTATCTTCTTCCAGCTGTTGTTTTTCTCTTTCCTTTTCAAACGTAAAATTCATTTCAAGCTCTTTGCGTTTCTCTATTCCCTCATCATTTAAAACACTATCGCCATATTGTTTATACAATACATAGTAATCATAAGCCTCGGCGTATTTTTTTTGTTCTCTGCATAATTGAGCGTACACTTTATATATATCCGATAACTCATTGTACGAATTGTTTTCTTTAGCATAACCCAAGGCCAGTTTTAAATTTTTCTCTGCCTCGGCCCAATTACGCGTATCAATATAACAAGTAGCCAGGTTAGTATAGATAACTCCCATCTGCGAAAAATCTTCAAACAACTCACGTATCTTTATCGCTTTAGTAAAAAATACAAATGCTTGTTTGTAGTCAAGTCTGTCAGCATAAATGTTTCCAATATTAGCATACAACATTCCTAAGTAGGCCGAGTCGCTATACTGCAACACCAGTTTTTCTGCTTCCATATACATCGTTAACGACGAGTCATAAAAGGCATTATTTTTTTCTGCCTTAGCCATCTCATAATATAAATTACCCATATTAATGCGCGATGTACCCAAGTGTTTAACGTCTTTAGCCTGTTCTATACTTTTCGAACTTCTTCTATAATAACTAAGTGCCTCTTTGTATTTGCCTTGCTCTTTGTAAATATTTCCAATGTTTCCCAAAGCAACACCCATGTCTTTATACGAATTTGCTCGTTCGGCAATTTGCAATCCATGCAAAAAATACTCCAGCGATTTGTTGTAATTGTTTTCGTAAAAATATATAGTAGCTATGCTGGTTAAAATAAGTCCATATATCTTAACATCCTTCTTCTCATCAAAATACAACAAAGCCTTATTAAAATTCACCAAACCCGAGTCATAGTTTCCTGCATCAAAATACAGCTTACCCAATGTTCGGTAAGAGTATCCAAGCTGATTAGCCTGCCCGCTCGCCTCAGCATATTTCAATGCCTCACGTGCATATAGTTCGCTTTGGGTAGGGTCTTTTTTAGCAAACTCTAATACCAGCAACCTCAATGTTTTACTCCGCGAAGTATCGTCTTGATTTTCTTTTAATTTATTTAACAAAGAATCTGCCTTTTGATTTAAGGCCGATACAGTCGAAAAAAACAAAACAAATAGAAATGCAAAAAAAGTACGTGGTATCATAAGTAAATTTAAGACTTCAAATTAACTATTTAACATTTCATGGCAAAATTTTATCTCATCTCTTTAGTATATAATTGGCATTCATCAATCTAAAACAACTTGTTATAACAATCCATATTTTTTTCTTGCTTAAATATGTTTTCTTTTTAGCTTTGCCCGTACACACTTTTTAAAAAATAAGCATGAAAAACATTTTCACTATCGCATCCATTCTTGTGCTTGGTTTACTTATAAATTTTTCATGTAAAAAAAGCACCGCAACATCCAACACAACTACTGCAGGCAGCACAACCACCGTAAACACCAACACAACCACAACCAACCTTTCGGTTGATGGAAACACCGTTGCCGGCATGGGCGCTACCGGCAATGTTAACGGTGCAAGCCAGTATCAACTTTACGGCTCAGCTGTAGGCGGGTATCCTAATGTAAATATCACATTTTCTAACACCACGCCTTCAGGCAACTACACCATTTCTACATCAACCTATCCTCCGGCAGGCCATTGTTATTTCAATTATTTTTCAAGTGTTTCAGTTTCTTCTGCGGCAAGTTCGGGTGTGGTTACCGTTGTAGCGGGTTCACCAAACACAGCTATTTTCACAAACATTGTTTGCAATGGTAATGCTGGCACGCATACACTTACGGGTGCGTTTAAATTCTAAGCTTTAAAAAAATCAGTTTTTACTGATTATATAATTCAACTAAAACAGCCGAAACATTATTTCTTCTCGATACAATAATGGCTTGTTTAGGTTTTGTAAATTTAATTAATGGGGTCAAAATTTTCTGACCACTCAAATACTTCAAATATCTTTTAAGCGAAGAGTACATCTTATTTCCATTTTTGTTCAAACAATTACTATATAAAAACGGAAAAACAGTAATCGAATATTTTTCAGGCAACTTATCTGCCAGCACAGGTATAAAATTCTTTTTAAATAAAAGATGGTGGTTTCCGGTTATTATAATTGCTTTAGTCAATTGTCCGTTTTTCTCTGCATCAAGTATTTTCTTTACAAAATTCTCATCTCTCGCATTGTATGCAGTAACAGGGTTAAAAATAATTTTCTTAAACAGCTCCAAATTGTCTTTCAATATTTCTTTATACGCAGACTCGTTTTCAGTAAAAGATATTTTTAAGCCATCCATTGTCTTTGCCAACGTAGTAAGGTTTTTACGCACTTTAAATTCATCCATAGCAAGTAATCTATTACTAAGCTTTTTTAAATCTATATCTTTAATTTTTGCATCGCCAAACCATTTCGAAAACAAAAACCCTACCGAAATAGGGCGTTCAAAATCAAAGCCTTTAAAAGCAATATTATACCCCTTTGCTTTGTTTAGTTGATAAGCAGGTTTTAAAAACTCTTTATAAAAAGCAGCGTTCCACCATTTCGACATCGTGTATTTTATAACTGATGAGTCACCTGTTGTCATATACATATTTAGTATAGCAGCCTCTGCTTCGCCAAATTCTATATATATCGTTTTATATCCTTTTTCAAAAAGGTTTTTACAAATAAAAAACTCCGTGCCGTATGTATTTCTAATTGTGTGAGCCTCCCCTATGGCTACAATATTTTCTCCATCAAATTTTTGTTGCTTAAATAACGTATAAAAAGATGCTGTATCTAAATTAATTTGAGCACTCCCCACCCAAACATTTAAAAACAACACGCATATAACCACAAACAGTTTATTCATACTCTAAAATATAGTACTAAGTAAATTAAACAACGGCAAGTCTACTCAATATTAGTTTTATTAACTAATGCCTTTAAATACATGCACAAAAAAAACCAAAACTAATTTCAGTCATTTTTTATAGCACTTGCTGCAAGTAAATTTGCCCATAAATCTTAAACACATATCAACTAATCAAGAAAGTAAATAAACCACAGTAAAAGCCGCCATTTTTTGTTTACCTATATTTTTTTATATTTGTTAAATACATTTTAATCTTTAAATCCCTATGAAAAAAATTTTCACTATCGCATCAGTTTTTGCACTTGGTTTAATAATAACGTTTGCCTGCAAAAAAAGCACAACAACTACAACACCTAGTACAACTAGCACATCTAGTACTACCGGTGCAAATTCAAATGTAACAACTGTTACAGTCGATGGCAACGCAGTAAGTAGCATGACAGCTACTACCAGTTCAAACAGTACCGAGTATTTAATCGATGGTTCTTGCACTACTACTTCTACCATGGGTTACCCTTTTATCTATATTACATTTCCAGGCACCACAACACCTACCGCCGGCACTTATACTATTTCACCTTACTCCGCTTTAAATATGCCTGCCGCTAGTCATTGTTATGTACAATATAACCCAAGTTTTTCTGGTAACGGCTCTTATACGGCATCAAGTGGTGTTGTTAATATAGCATTAGGCACGCCAAACACAGCCTATTTTGTAAATGTTGTATGTACTAACACAGTTGGTTCACATACTGTAACAGCATCTCTTAAATACTAAAAAAACAAAAAACAAGTATTTGTAAAAAGCCGCTAATTAGCGGCTTTTTTAGTTTAATACACCTGTTTTAACAAATATCAACTACACTAAAACCAACATTTTTTTAATACATTAGGCGCTTAAAAAAAATCTCATGAAAAAAACAATTCTTACA
Organism: Bacteroidia bacterium; assembly: GCA_035484495.1. Classification (GTDB taxonomy): domain Bacteria; phylum Bacteroidota; class Bacteroidia; order B-17B0; family Aurantibacillaceae; genus PALSA-968. The sequence continues at coordinate 9,350 of DATHOW010000040.1, forward strand.
CTTATCTTGGCACTTAGTGCAACACTCTATGCCGCCCCCGGAGACACCACCTGGGTACAGGCAAACATGGTGCAACTCAACAACTACAACAATTTCGATACGGCTGTGGCTTTCCCAAACGGCAGCACCACTTATCGAAAAATCTTAATGGTCTTTACATTAGGCGAGTATGCCTGTCCTGCGGGTTCGCAGTATTGCCACCAGTGGGATTATACAGTTACTAATTATGTTATGACAAAAACCGACACCGTTGAGCTTAGCCGTTTCATAACCCCTTATGCAAACACGGGTGTGCCTCGTTTTCCTACTACTTGGAAACAACATTACATATATGATGTTACCGATTACTCCTTGCTTTTAAAAGACTCTGCAAAAATTCGAATTTTTTATTCGGGTTACTCGGGTGGTTTTACAGCCAATGTAAAATTTGCTTTTATTGAAGGAACGCCTGAAAGAACTGTATTTGGCGTAGACCCACTATGGCGCGGCTCTTATAACTTTGGTAACTCAGCCGACCCAATTGCAAATCACATTCCCGCAAAAACACTTACCGCACCGGCTAACACACAATCATCCGAAATGAAATTTACAGTTACCGGTCATGGTTCCGATAACACAACCCAGTGTTGCGAATTTGCAAGTCACACGTATTCGGTATCATTAAACAATAGTGTTGTCGATCAAAAAGCCGTATGGCGCGACGATTGCGGCTTTAACCAACTTTATCCACAAGGCGGCACTTGGATTTATAATCGCGGCAACTGGTGCCCCGGCGATGCCGTAAAAAAATTCACACATCTTTTACCGGGTGTTGCAGCAAACTCAACATATTCATTAGGCGTAAATTTTGATGCCTACACAACTACCGGTGCCTATGGCAACTATGCTTTAGAAGGGCACGTTTTTTATTACGGAAATCCTAATCACTCAGTCGATGCTTCTTTAGAAGACATCATTGCACCAAGTAATTTCGAAGACCATTACCGCGAAAACCCTTGCGGCAGCCGTCCAAGTGTACGTGTTCATAATGCAGGCAGTGCTGTTATTAATTCTATCACATTTAATTATAATGTAAAAGATTCTACCGTTGCTCAATATATTTGGGATGGCCCATTAATGCCACAACAAGATACTATCGTACAGTTCGATTCGTTAAACACATTAACCAACATGTCTTTATCGGGCGCAAGTGGCATTTATAATTTTAATGTAAAAATTGTTGCCGTAAATGGTCATCCCGATGAAGATTCTACCAACAACCGATTTCAATCCTCATTTGTAGCGGCACCTAGTTGGCCAACTTCATTTGCTATCACCTTAAAAACAAACAGCGCAGGTTTAACCAAAGTTGGCAGCGGCGACCAAAGCGAAACCACTTGGCAAATTACCGATATGCATAACAACATAGTTGCCTCTCGTTTGGTTGATAGTACAAACAAAACCTATACAGATACAATTACATTACCTAGTTTTGGTTTTTATCACTTATCCATCAACGATGTTGGTTGCGATGGTTTACATTGGTGGGTGTGGGATCAAAACCCAAGTTACGGTGTTACAGCAGGTTCGCTTACCGTTAAAAAATTAGGCTCTGGTGCCAGCATCCCAATGCATGGTTATAACTATTCAGGCACATTTAATAACGATTTTGGTTGTGGCTTCAGTCAGTATTTTACAACCGGTGGTTTTGTAACAGGCATTCATACTATAGCTTCAAAAGAAAACAGCCCGGCAATAATCGCATATCCTAACCCTGCGCAAGATAATATAACCGTTAGCATTCATGGTGTTGAGTCTGCCAAAGGGCAATTCCAAATCATCGATGGCCAAGGCAGGTTAGTGCTTCAACAAAAAGCATCAGGTTTTGATAATGTAATTAGCCTTAATGGTTTAAACAATGGCGTTTACACCATTTTATATTCCGATGCTAAAATTTCGCAAATTCAAACACGCATGTTTATTATAAAGTAAAACATCCTTTCTTAAAACTAAAAAGCCCGATAGAAAATATCTATTGGGCTTTTTTTATACTTAATAACGGCAAATTACCCCTCTTCCTTAAATAAAACCATTAGCCTTACAAATAAGCTAAAAGTGGTAAATAAACCTAGATTTGTACTCTTAAACCACTAATATGAAAAACTTAAAAACAAAACTTATTCTATTTACAATAAGCATGGCATCTTACGCAATGTCTGCTCAATCGCTTGATGAAATAGTAAACAAACACATCGATGCCATAGGCGGAAGAGATAATTGGGCAAAAGTAAAAAGCATTAAAATGGAAAGCTCATTAAAAGCTAACGGTGCCGAAATTAAAATAACCATTTATCAGGTAGATAAAAAAGCCATGCGTCAAAACATTGCTTTAATGGGCATGGAAGGTTATAACATTATAACCAATAAAGAAGGTTGGGTTTATATGCCTTTTCAAGGGCAAACAAAACCGGAAGCCATGACAGCCGATGATGTAAAAAAATCGCAAGACGACTTAAACCTGCAAGATGATTTTATTACGTATAAAGAGTTAAAGAAAAAATTGGATAACATGGGTAAAGATGATGTTGATGGCACCGAATGTTTCAAATTAAAAATGACTGGCCTTGATAGTGCAGAAACTACGTACTACATCGACCCAAGTAATTACTATGTAATTAAAGAAACTAAAAAAATGGTGGTAAACGGCAAAGAGATGGAAAACTCAATCACCTACGGTAACTACAAAAAATTACCCGAAGGAGTTGTTTATGCACACAGCATAGCAGGTCCTTGGGGCGAGTCAGAAATTACTACCCTAACAATTAATCCAACCATCAGCGAAACTTTATTTAAACCAACAACTCCCGCAGCTACTAAATAAATAATTCCCTTTATCGTTTAAAATTCTTTATGAAAAAAATTATTGCCATCTCAATGCTTACGCTTGCTGTTTCCGCACAAGCACAAACCAAAGTTACTTCTGCCATGTTTGGCACTATGGAAGCCCGTCAACTAGGACCTGGCACCATGAGCGGGCGAATTACCGCTATCGAAGGTGTAAATAAAGACGATGGCAAAACCATTTATATAGGCACAGGTGGTGGCGGTGTTTGGAAATCAACTAACGCAGGCGCATCGTATAAATCCCTATTCGATAAATATTGTCAGTCAATTGGTGCATTAGCCATCAATCAAAAAAATCCGGCCATTGTTTATGTGGGCACCGGCGAAAGCAACATGCGCAATTCGGTTTCAATTGGTAACGGCTTGTATAAAACATCTGATGGAGGCGATAACTGGAAAAAAATTGGATTAGATAGTACCGAGCATATTTCAAAAATAATTGTTCACCCAACCAATCCCGATGTAATTTATGTAGCCGTACCGGGTGCTTTATGGAGCAACAGCAAACACCGCGGCCTTTATAAATCAACCAATGCAGGCGAAACTTGGGAAAAATTATTTTACATAGATGACCTTACCGGTTGCGCCGATGTGTTAATGGATCCAACCAACCCCGATATACTTTTTGTTTCTATGTGGCAATTTCGCCGCCAACCATTTAGTTTTAATTCTGGCGGAAAAACCAGCGGCTTGTATAAAAGTTTAGATGGCGGAAAAACCTGGAAAGAAATTAAAAACGGCTTACCCGAAAAACCATTTGGTCGTATTGCTATGGCCATTGCGCCAAGCGACCCTAAGCAAATGTTAGCCATTGTTGAGTCTAACAACACAGGTTTATATATTTCATCCGATGGGGGCGAATCATGGAAAAGTCAAAGCGCTACCATGAATGTAAAAGCACGTCCGTTTTATTTCAGCACACTTGTTATCGATCCCAAAAATGCAAAACGAGTTTATCGTCCCGGTTTTTATTTTGCTTATAGCGATGATGGTGGTTATTCTTTTTCCGAAGCAAGTGGCGATGGCGGCTGGGTACATAGCGATATGCATGCCCTGTGGATAAATCCATCAAATACAAATATTATGTACTTAGGCACCGATGGCGGAATTTATGTTAGTATAGACAGAGGCGCTACTTGGCAGTTTAACCACAGTTTACCCGTAGGTCAATTTTATCACGTAGCCTGCGATTTAAAAGAACCTTATAATGTGTATGGCGGCTTACAGGATAATGGAAGCTGGACAGCACCAAGCGCTGCACCGGGTGGCATTGGTAATGCAAATTGGGATAGAGTTAATGGTGGCGATGGTTTTTGGACAGTGCCCGATGTAGATGGCAAAACAGTTTATTCCGAATACCAAGGTGGTAATATGTTCCGCACTAATCTATCAACGATGAAAGCAGAATTAATTCAACCGCAAAAAACAAGTAAAGAAGAAAAACTTCGTTGGAATTGGAACACACCAATAGTAACAGGTGCAAAAAATCCAAAAAATTTATATGTAGGTGCGCAGTATCTTTATAAATCAACCGACCAAGGCAGAAACTGGAAACGTCTTTCGGCTGATTTAACCACCAACAATAAAAAGAAACAAGAACAAGAAGAAAGTGGTGGTTTAAGTGAAGATAACACTTCTGCTGAAAACCATTGCACCATTTTTACCATTGCCGAATCTCCGTTAGATGAAAACCTAATTTGGGTGGGCACCGATGATGGCAACCTGCAATATTCAACCGATGCCGGCACAACGTGGACTAACGTATCGCCTAACATTGCAAAATGCGGCATTGCAAATCAAGCTTGGGTAAGCAGCATACAACCTTCTCAGTTCGATAAAAATACTTTGTACGCCACATTCGATAATCACATGTACGGCGACCACAACACCTACTTAGGCAAAAGCACCGACATGGGTAAAACCTGGAAAAAAATAAACAGCACCGAGTTTACAGGCTTTGCACATAAAATTAAAGAAGACCTCGAAAATAAAAACCTTCTTTTTTTAGGAACAGAGATGGGATTATTTGCTACCCTCGATGGAGGCGAAAACTGGTTCCGCATGAAAAACAACATGCCCGAATATGCGCTTGTGCGCGATATACAAATACACCCAAAAACACACGATTTAATTGTTGCCACACACGGTCGCGGTATTTTCATCTTAGATGATATCCGCCCTATGCGTAGTTTAACAAAAGATATTTGGGACCAAGAAGTATATTTATTTCAAACACCCGATATCACTTTAAACAATGGTAAATTTGGTTACGGTGGCCCCGAAGTATCAGGTGGCTGGTCAGCAGAAAATCCCAACTTCACGCCAACCATTAATTATTATTTAAAACAACGCTTAGCAACCGGCAAAGTAACTGTCGAAATTTATGATGACAAAGGTGTTCTATTACAATCAATGCCGGGCACAATTCGTAAAGGCATTAATAAAGTATCTTGGAATTTAAGAGGCACTCCACCTAAAGTGGCCGAAGGAAGCACAAAAATGGATGGCGCTGGCTTTACATCTCCAATGGTTTTACCGGGCACGTACACGGTAAAAATAAAAATTAAGGATAAAGAATATACCAGCATCCTTAAATGCATACACGATAACGACAATAAAGATTTAAGCATAGAAGACCAAAAACTGGTTTACGAAAAAGCAACCCAATTACAAAACCTGTACACCAGTATAAATAATACTATTGATAGCATTTCATTTTACCAACAAAGCTTAAAAGCCGATACAGTTGCCTTTGCTAAAAATAAAAATGCACAAGCCTTTTATAAAGATTTGCAAAAAGTAAAAGCCGAGTTTATGGCAACAACAAAAACTTCTATTTTTGCCGACGAAGAAAAGCTGCGCGAAAAAGTATCTAAACTATATGGCACTTTTTGTGGCATGGAGTCTAAACCAAACTCAACCCATTTAGAATCGATAGATGATTTAACCAAAGAGTACGCCACACAAGATGCAGCACTAAAAAAAGTAATCACTAAAAACCTACCTAAAAACCCCGACATTAATAAGAAAAAAGATAT
>DATHOW010000041.1:0-17885 GCA_035484495.1 Bacteroidia bacterium
AAGAAAACTTCAAACTCCCATTAGACACACTTTATAATAACGCCTTCCTAAAAACCCCGCCAAAAGAGCTAAGCAAAGGCAAACATATTATGTTGTTTTTTAGTCTTACTTGTTCGCATTGCCGAGTTGCAGCAAAAAAAATTCGCACCATTAATAAACTAAACCCTAGTATCCCTTTTTATATGGTGCTAAATGGTAAAGAAGAAAAACTGACAAGTTTTTTTGATGATACACACGCCGAAAACATCCCATACTGTATGCTTAAAGGACACTCATTCATATATCTTGCAGGGATAGCTTTACCGGTTATTTATTTAGTAAATAATGGAGTAGTCGAACATCAGGTTGATTATATCCAACTAGATCAAAAGGAAATTGAAAAGTGGCTAGTTAAGCCTTGATTCTACACGAACTCGTTCCCATACAGCTAAACCTGTACCCAAAACCATAAGTACACAACCTAACCAAAGTATATTGATGTAAGGAAATATATAAGCCTGCATTACAATAAAATCTTTCTGATTTGTTTTTCTTTCACTCAACATAATTTCAACCGAACCGTCTTCCGGGTTTATTTTCCAAAAAGTAAGTCGTAACCCTAATTCGGGTATAGAGTCTGAAATTGGTTCAACTTTATCTTTAATTAAATGATATTTAGGATAAGCTTTATGAATTTTTGTATCTATATCATACGCTTTTAAAACAGCTGTAACCCAAATAGACGAGTCGTTTTTTTGATACTGCTCTTTAGATATGTTGGTTTTTAACGAATCTAAAATGATAATAGAGTTTGATGAGTAAATAGTATCGTGCAAGTGTATCACATTATCCTGAGGCTCTGTATAATTGTTTACCGTTTGCTCATTTACATCCTCTAAAACACCATAAGTTACGTGGGTGTATATATTGTATGTCGGAAACCTACGTGTATCCGGCTCAGCCACATTCCCCACTCGGGCATTCACTTGCACTATCGGCGATAATTCAAACTGCTTAACATATTTGTTTTGCTCACGCAAAAAATACTCTACTTTAAAATTTACGTTAACCCCTATTTTTGTTTTACCTGTATAGCTAACAAAATAAGGTCCCATGGGTAAGGTGTCTCCTTTAGTAAGTAAAATATTTTTCTTGTCGTCAAAGTCTTTTCCTAGAGACGAAACACTTTTTTGAGAGGTGTTTTTAGATAGCGTAGCCTTTTTAGAGGTAGAAATTAAAGCTCCAATAAGTAATAATGCAAAACCAATATGCGCCATTGATGAGCCAATGTGTTTAACATGCCCTTTTAAAATACGAACCCAATAAGTTGTGTTGGCAAACAAAGCAAAGGCAGATGTTATAAGTAAAGCCGAATAGGTAAAGTAATTTATTTTTTGTTCAGTACTTAACTCGCTCCAGCCGTGAGAAAAGTATAAGGCTGCAGATGCTACACCACCAAAAGCAACGGCAAGTAAAGCTGATATGCGCAAATTTTTAAAGAATTGTTTTTTATCTGTGTCTTTATATTTAAAGAATTGTCCTATAGCCAATAAAAACGAAACTATAATAGCAAACGGAATCTGCCATGCATTATACCTGTCTATGGTAAATGGCGCTTTGTTCATCCCAAACATTTTATTAAAAACCGGTATAGACGTAAATATACTAATGGTTACAGCTGATAGAAACAGTACAAAAGAAGCTACAAACAACCAAAACTCTCGGCTATAAACGCTTTCTTCTTTTTCATCTTTAGGGAACTCAATAAAGTAACCTGTAAACAACAGTGCGAGTGATGTACAACCCCAAATAGTAAGTAAAATAGTTGGCTGTATATTAAAGGCAAAAACCAATAAGAAAAGTGTAGCCGTTAAGCACATATAGGCAAACGATATAACTTTATGCTGTTGCAATAAATAAATGCCTAAAAACACAAAGGTTAACAGGTACAGCAATAATTGTTTTTGCATGCCCAAATCGGTAAAAGCATGTACCGATGCATTACCTAATATACCGCTACGGGTTAAAAATGTAGAGTAAAGCACCAATATAAAAGTAATTAAGGCTAATAACAATCCCGAAAAAATAGAGTTGCCTTTATTTTTATTTACCAGCATTAAATGTCCGGCACCAACTAAGGTTAACCATGGCACCATCGATGCGTTTTCAACAGGATCCCATGCCCAAAAGCCACCAAAACTAAGTGCTTCGTAAGCCCATGCACCACCCATTAAAACACCCAAACCTAAAATCATTATGCCTGTAAAAGCCCAAGGTAAAGCAGGTCTTTGCCAACCTTTAAAATCTTTTTTCCATAAGCCCGCAATAGCATAGCAAAAAGGGACTACTGTTAAAGCAAATCCTAAAAATAAAGTTGGTGGATGTATGGTCATCCAATAGTTTTGCAATAATGGGTTTAATCCAAACCCATCTAATTTTGCTAAATAATTTGGGTTTTTAAAAAGTGGGATATTACTAAACTCCGGATTTTCACGAAGCAATAGAAAAGGATTGCTGCCAATTTTTGTTCCAAAAATAATTACACCTAATAGCATGGTAGCCAAAAATGCCTGCACTAATGATAATACACTCATTACACTAGCTTCGTATTTTTTTGCGGTGCGCTGTAAAATCAACCCTATAAAGGCATGCCATACAGTCCATAATAAAAAGCTACCCTCCTGCCCTTCCCAAAAGCAAGAAAAAATATAACGCATAGGCATTACATTGTTAGAGTGTTGTCTTATATACCAGTATTCGTAATAATGGTTATAAAGCATAAAGAACAATGTGGCCATTATACCTAAAACACCTAAAACATGAAAGCGGAAAGAGATACGTGCCAGTTTAAGCCAACTGGTTTCTAAAGGATTTTTTTCGGCAAAGAAATAAGCAATAGCCGCTTGTAAGGATGCAACAAAGGAAAGGATAATAAAAAAGTTACCTAAATGTCCTGCCCATAAACGCTCTCCTATGTATGTTATTTGTTCTTGCATTAGGGGCGCAAAGATACGTTTTAATAACATTTGGAGTTACTAGCAAACAATTAAATTAGTACAGAATGCTAATTATAATCTGCATTAATTCTGCTAAATAACTTTTAATTTAATAAGTACATTAAAATTCAGGTAATTAATGAGTTACGGCAACTTAAATAAACTATAACTTAAGCCTTAAAATTAAGAATCTAACTTTGTAAAAACACTATTGTTGCTTTTAAACTCAGGCACTAAATTTTTCATAGCCGAAACTATATCTACATTGTTTTGCGTGTTAAACAACTTTATGAGCTCATCTATTTTCTGATTTATTTCATCAAAATTATACTGCTTAACTTTTCCAATCAATATTTGAGGGTGGTGCGTTGTAGTAGTGTTTTCTGTCGAGGCCAATAATTCTTCATACAGTTTTTCACCTGGACGCAAACCTGTATAAACTATCTTTATATCTCTGTTTTCAACCAAGCCCGATAGTTGAATCATTTTACGAGCCAAATCAACAATTTTGACTTGTTTACCCATATCAAACACAAAAATTTCTCCCCCAACTCCCATACATCCTGCTTCTAGTACTAAGGAGCAGGCTTCGGCAATGGTCATAAAAAAACGAGTAATATTTGGGTCGGTAACGGTTATAGGTCCGCCCTGCTCTATTTGTTTTCTAAACCTTGGTATAACCGATCCGTTAGACCCAAGCACATTTCCAAAACGGGTAGTAATAAACTTTACGGTCGATTTTTTGCCCAACGATTGCGTGTAAATTTCAGCAATGCGTTTACTAGCCCCCATAACATTAGTAGGGTTTACTGCCTTATCGGTAGATATAAGTACAAATTTTTCAACATTATACTCAACAGCTAAATCGGCTGTAATTTTTGTTCCCAATACATTTGTTAAAATAGATTCTGATGGGTTGTTTTCCATCATCGGCACGTGTTTATAGGCTGCCGCATGATAAACCAGCTGAGGTTTAAAGGTGTTAAACACATTGCGCATCCTATCAGGGTTACGCACATCTCCCATCACCACTTCAAATTTTTGATGACTATGTTTTTCTGAAAGCTCCAGTTCCATTTCATGTAACGGGCTCTCAGCATTATCTAACAAAATAACTTTCTTGGGATTAAATCGTATTATTTGTCTTACCAACTCACTACCAATAGACCCCGCAGCACCCGTTACTAAAATGGTTTTGTGCTGCAATTGCTCTTCTATTAACGAAACGTCTAATTTAATAGCATCACGCTCTAATAACTGTTCAATTTCTATTGTTTTTAACTGGTTAAGGCTAAGTTCTCCATTAATCCATTTACTAACCGGTGGAACACTTAGCACTCTTACATTATGCTGTAAACAAATATCTACAATCTCATTTTTCCTGTTCGATGAAACATTTAGTATAGATATAATGACAGTTTCTATCTCGTTTTCACTTATCAGTTCTGCCAGTTTACTAGGTGGGTAAATAAAAATGCCTTCCAAACTTCTGCCCTTCTTTTTTGTATCATCATCTATAAAGCCAATAACCTTATATCTAATATCTGCATCGCGTTCAAGGGTACGTTTTGTTACAATTCCCGATTCGCCAGCTCCATAAATTAACACATTAGTCTTTTTTCTATCCGGGTTTTTACGCTCAAAGTAAATTGCTTTAACAGCCAAACGCGATGCTATCATTATAAACATGGTACAAAGTGCATCTATTATAATTACCGATTGTGGTATATAATAAACACCCACAATTAGTCGGGTAGTAAAGTTTATAAAAAACAAAATACCGCTACCAAGCAACACAATTAACAAAATGCGCATAGAGTCTTTAGAGCCTGTGTACCTAACTACCCCTTTGTATGTTTTAGAAACCAAGAAGCTAATAAACCGTATACCCAAAACCATAGCATAGTCTATGGGCATATTTTTAAAGTCTTGTGCAGGGATAGATGCAAAGTTAAATCGCAAGAAAAAGGCTAGTGTAAGCGAAAATGCACAAATAATAACATCTATAATTAATATAGACCAGCGCGGTAAATTGTTTTTCCAGAAAAAATCTAAGAGCCTGTACATAATGCATAAAATTAAACAGTTAATTCGTACTATGTAAAATTATTTTTTAGCGTATATTCGCCTGCTTAAAATGAGAAAACATTTTTTTACTTTATTTTTAATTTGCTTTGGCTTTTCTGCTTTGGCTCAAAGGTCTTTCCTCCGTCGTGGAGAATATAAAGATAGCTGCCACCATATAATGATTTTTGGTGTACACATTGCCGGTGAGATACCGTATGGCGATATGCCCAGTCGATTTGGCGGTAATTTTAGTGCAGGCATGCCTATTTTATATAAAACAAGTAAAAATTTAATAGTAGGAGTTGAAGGCAATTATATTTTTGGCGGTAATGTAAGGGAAAACCCTTTGGCTTATATGTACACTTCGGCTAACACCATTACCAACGGTAGCGGTAACCCGGGTCAATTAAGACTTAACGAAAGAGGTTTTACGGCTTATGCCGTTATCGGACAAATAATTCCTAAAACAGGTAAAAATAAAAATAGTGGCGTGCTTGCCTATTTAGGGATAGGTTATATGCAACATAAAATAAACATTTACGACGTTGGTAAAAGTTTACCGCAAATTTACGGTGCTTTATCAAAAGGATACGATAGATTAACCGGAGGACCAGCTGCTATGCAGTTTATAGGTTATATGTATTTGGCAAAAAACAGGTTAGCAAATTGCTACGCAGGTTTTGAAATTCAGGAAGGTTTTACAACAGGTTTGCGTGGTTATCAATATGATACTATGACACCCGACAACAAAAAGCGTTTAGATATTTTAATAGGCTTTCGCCTTGGTTGGATGCTGCCTCTGTACAAAAAAGCGCCAAAAGAGTTTTATTATAACTAATTTATGTGGTTCTATAACCTCGGTATTTTTTTTCTTGGTTTGGCAATTAAGCTGGCATCTTTAAAAAAAGAAAAAGCCAAGCTTTGGGTAAATGGTCGTAAAAACTGGCGCACAATCCTAGCCGCCAAAACAACTAAACTAAATACAGATAAAATAATTTGGGTGCACTGCTCTTCTTATGGAGAGTTTGAACAAGGCCGACCGGTTATCGAAGCCATAAAAAAACAAAATCTAAACGCTAAAATTGTACTAAGTTTTTATTCTCCAAGCGGCTACGAAGCTTTTAAAAATTGGGATGGTGCTGATATAGTATGTTACCTGCCATTAGACACCAAACAAAACGCAAAAGATTTTTTAGATATTGTAAAGCCCACTATAGCCATCTTTATTAAGTATGAATTTTGGCTTAATTTTTTATTTCAGTTAAAAGAAAAAGCCGTTCCAACCTTCCTTATTTCAGCCGTATTTAAGCCTCATCAGCCTTTTTTTAAATGGTACGGAGGTGTTTTTAAAAAAGCATTAAGTTCTTTTAAACTCTTACTTATTCAAGACGAAGCTTCGGGTAAATTATTAGAAACCATCAGTATTAAAAACTATAAAGTAGTTGGCGATACACGTTTCGATAGAGTTTTTGATATACTTAAAACCAAGAAAGATTTACCCTTAATAGATGCTTTTTGTGCCAACAATAAAATATTGGTAGCCGGTAGCTCATGGCCTAAAGATGAAGAAATTGTAATAGCAACATTTAAAATCCTAAAAGAAAAACATAGTAGCCTAAAGTTAATTATTGCTCCGCACGAAGTAAATAAATCGTCGGTTGCAAGCATTGAAAAACTAATGGGCAATTTAAATTACACACTGTATACTAATCCCACCAATGTTGAAAAGGCTGATGTTTTAATTATTGATACCATTGGAATTCTCTCTCAACTTTACCGTTATGCAACAGCTACATACATTGGTGGTGGTTTTAATGATGGCATACATAATATATTAGAAGCTTTAGTCTATAATTCGCCTGTTACCTTTGGCACTAACCACCATAAATTTATTGAGGCTACCGAAAGTTTGCAACTTGGTATCGCTAAAAAAATTTTAACTAAAGATGATTTAATTTCATTCTTTGATAAGGTTATCTCCGATGATAATTACCGCAGTAAACTAAACAGCGATATAAAAAACTACATGCAAAGAAAATCAGGAGCTACCGAAAAAATATTGTTAGAAATAGGCTCTATTTAAGTTTATATACCAAAACATCCCCACTATCTAAACAGGGTATAACAATGGTGTCGCCCAACAAATCAAACCCCGATGGGCTTTTAAGTCTTTCATCCTCAAAAACTACCCTCGGTTTTTTGGTTTCTAAATCTACTTCCCAAATCTTGCCGTGGTTATAATCTCCACCCCAATCACTTATCAATAATTTGTTGTTGTATATTTTTATACCATCTAAATGTCCTAATTCCTTTACAAGCGAGCTTATTTTATTGCTTTCCAAGTCATATTCATAAACATTTCCCTTCTTCTTTTCTTTCGATGCAAACCCACACACATATATCTTTTTTTCATTTCTGCATAAGCCATTAGCCCCTTCTACACTACTATTAGATAGGTTTATAATTTCTTTTGAAGCCAGGTTAACAGCAAACAACTCATGCTTATTGGTAACCGAAACCAACAACGTGTTATCATCCAACATAAAAACATCATTTAACGAAACCGTAGTATCTGCAAAAGCTATTTCTTCTGTTTTAACGCCTGTTTCAATATTAGCCAACACAATTCTATCCACATCGGCTATAAAAAGCGTACCGCCACTAACTATCATGCCTTTTGGGGCATTTAATTTAAAGGTTTTATTAAATTTATTTTTTGTACCAATATTATTTATGGGGCATAGGTAAACTACTCCATCGCTATCCCTATCTGTCGATTTAAAGGTTCTTCCTATATCCGCAATAAAAACTTTATCGGCATTAATAATGCACACATTTTCAGGATGTTTAAAAGATGATACTTTTTTTATCAACTCAAACTTTGTCTGTGCACAAACAAAAGCAGGTAAAAATAAAAGGAGTACCCATTTAAACATATACGTAAAAATAAAAAAAAATCGGTTTAAAATTCTTTATCAACAAATTATTAAACAACCGTTTCAACGCCTGTATTTAGCGTAATTTTGGCTCTTAATTTCTAAATATGAACAAAGCAGATGTATTGTTAGGCCTACAATGGGGCGATGAAGGAAAAGGTAAAGTAGTTGATGTTTTAACCCCTTCATACGATATGATTTGTCGTTTTCAAGGCGGCCCAAATGCTGGGCATACACTAGAATTTAACGGAATTAAGCACGTACTAAATACAATTCCTAGCGGTATTTTTCATAAACACTGTACAAACGTTATTGGTAACGGTGTTGTTATAGACCCTGTTATTTTAAAAAGAGAAATTGATGCGCTTATAAAAATGGGCGTTGATATAAAAAAACAGTTATTAATTAGCAAACGTGCTCACCTTATACTTCCTACACATCGTTTGTTAGATGCAGCTTCTGAAGCGGCAAAAGGCAAAGAAAAAATTGGTTCAACCTTAAAAGGCATTGGACCAACCTATATGGATAAAACCGGGCGTAACGGTTTGCGTGTAGGTGATATCACTACTGGTAATTTTATGGAGAGATATAATTCGTTAGTTGAAAAACACAAGCAACTTTTAGCATTTCATAATTTCGAATATATTTTAAGTGACTTAGAGCCCGCTTGGTTTCAAGCCATTGATGAGCTTAAACAACTTACCCTTATTGATAGCGAATATTATATAAACCAAGCCCTAAAAGCCGGTAAAAAAGTACTGGCAGAAGGTGCACAAGGTTCTATGCTTGATATCGATTTTGGCACTTATCCCTATGTTACTTCTTCTAATACTATGACAGCAGGTTGCTGTACCGGCTTAGGAATTTCTCCTCGTTCGGTTGGCAATGTAATTGGTATTTTTAAAGCTTATTGTACTCGCGTTGGTAGCGGTCCTTTTCCAACTGAGTTGAATGACGAAACAGGAGAAACCATGCGCAAAATTGGTAATGAGTTTGGCTCTACTACAGGGCGCGCTCGTCGTTGTGGCTGGTTAGATTTACCGGCACTTAAGTATGCCATTATGATTAATGGTGTATCAGAACTTACCATGATGAAAGCCGATGTGTTAGATGATTTTGATACAATAAAAGTTTGCACCCACTATATAATAAACGGCGAAAAAACAGAGGTACTTCCTTTTGATGTTATTAACACTGATATAACCCCTGTTTACAAAGAGTTTAAAGGCTGGAAACAAAATATTACTGCTGCTACTAACTTACCTGAGGAGTTACATAACTATATTTCTTTTATTGAAGAAAACACAGGTGTACCAATTAGCATAGTATCTGTTGGGCCGGATAGAAAACAAACTATTGTACTTAAAAAGCAAGTAGCTTAATTATCCATAAACATAAAACCCGGAATTATACCCATAGTATAAGTTCCAATAAAAGTTGCATTAGCTTGGTAACGATATAATTTACCGTTTGAATTATAATCTAAAGCATCGCTTATGTAAATAGTTTCATCATCAGGGTCTATACATAAGCCGTAAAAAGTATGTGTGCCTTGTGTTATAATTCCTGCGGTTGGGCAAACAGTATCGTTAATGCCCATTTTATAAACATCATTCATTAAATAATATAAAGTAGTTCCATCGCCATTTATACATAAATGACTAATAGAGTTTTGTGTAGTTTGCAAAGAAATAATAGTAGTGTCAACTGTATTAGAAACGGGGTCTATTCTTTTTAACTTAGCAGATAAATTACTTGCTGCATCAGCATTACAGCTTACCCATAGTTTTTCATTAGCATCTTTTACAATGCAGGCATTTGTAGCCCCCACATAAATGCTATCCAAATTATCATTTAAAGCATCTATAACATAAACATACTTTTTATTCTGATTGGTAATATAAACCTTGCCATACGATTGTACCATTTCTTCCGTCCAACCATCCACACGAATAGATTTACTTATTCTGTTTGTTGCTAGATCCAATACTTGAATATAATTTGTTTGATTAGGGTTAATATTGGCAGGTAATATAAGATTACTTACATAAGCCTTATTGTTACTCACTACCTGCATATATCGTGGTGATATAAACCCACTAATGGTAGTAAGCCTTACAAAGTTTTTATCGCATACAACTATTTTGCCCGAGTTGTTTACTACCAAATAATATTTGTCATTAAATTTAGTAACCGACTGCAACACATCACCTAAGCTTTGGTTTGAATTTGAAGCTGCGTAAGCATTTATAATAGTAGAATTGCTTGATGGATCATAAATAGAAATACTTGCGTTATTATTCCTAAAACCACCTTCATCACAAATTAATAGGCGTTTACCGGTAGTTATACTACCCTGCTGTTGAGGAAGCGATGGTGGCGTATCTTTTCTACAAGAAAAAACTGCTATACTTATCAGTACAAAAAGAAAATATATTTTAACTCTGTTTACCATTATTTAGCAATACTTATTTTTTTTGTGATACACCCTGAGTTATCTTTTAACTGTAGGAAATAGAATCCATTATCAAATGCTAAAATATCTATATTTAATAGTCTTTCAGAAGCCTCCATCTCTTTTTGAAAAACAGTTTTTCCATTTATATCTATTATATAAACACTTGCATTACCAGCTACTCGTTTATTTAAACTAATACATAAATTATTACTGGCTGGGTTTGGGTATACTGAAATAAAGGAGTTATCCTTTATTTCTTGTATAGCATTATTTGTTTGCTGATTGATAACACCCACCGCATCTAAATCAAAACCACAAGATGCAAATGCTGTTGGCCAAGGGTCATTTACTTTGTTATTATTTTTATCATGGGTAGCATATAAAGCATTTACACTACCAACTACATCTACAATTTTTACATGAGTTATGTGATTTACATCTAAACCGCTAATGCCTTGCATTTCATCTAAATCAAACGGAGTGCCATATTGCGCTATATATTTCCCCGCAAGGTTATTTATTTTAGTGGCATCGCTATACCCAAAAGACCCTGTTTGAACAGTATCTTGTGTATTTGATGTTGCCGGAAAACGGAAGTAATTAACCCCATCACTACTTACTTCAACAAAACCAAACTCCAAATAATTTCCATCGAACGAATTTTCAAACACAGCAAAGTCATATCCCAAGCCGTCATATATTTCATGTTGAAAAGCACAAACTGCGTAACCTCCGTCGCCTAAACTAACCACATTTCCATCAGCTATATTTAACCCACTACTACTATCACCTACAGTTGCATAACCAGATGATGTGTTTGATATATCCTGCAAACCGCGCGTTATTTTACACGAGCTTACCCAAGCCACAAAAGCACTGCTATCTTTATACATAGCTGTACTGCCCATTTGTCCCTGTGGGGGAGCAAATTGAGCAGTAGCTATACGCGATATAAAACAAATAATAAATAAAAAACGCATTACTGTTTAATTACTTTTTGAGTTAGCAAATTATTTCCGGCATTTAGTGTAACATAATAAACTCCTGCTGGTAATATAGATATATCTATTTTAAATTTATTTAATCCCATAAATGATTGTGCTCTTTGTATAATTAATTCATTCCCCAGTAAATCAATTAATTTCATATTTACGGGTACTGAAGTAGTTGTATTATATGCAATTTCCGTTTCACCAATCGCAGGATTAGGATATACGGTTAAACTATTTTCTGAAAAATAATTTTTAATGCCGGCGGTTTGTGTAGTATCTCTGTAAGTGCTAAGGGTAACATTATCTATACAAAAATAAGCCGGTGTGTTCATTCCAAAGGAACCGGTTTGCGATGAGCTAAGAAAAAATGCAAGGCTATCAACATTACCTAATGAAGCAAAGTTTACCCACATCCAATTATTTAAAATATAATTCTGAGTAGTATCCGAATAACGGAAATCTGCCAAATAAACTTCAGCACTATCATTGGTTAAAACACCACCGTAGTATTTTTTTACGGTAAGTTTAAACCAATCTTTATTATGTGCTGTAAAAGCAGGTTCAAAAGAATCGCCTTTTTTCATGCTTTTATACGCATAAGTGCTATTACATATATACATGCCTGTAACGGTTTTTCCAATTAAGCTATCTGTCATACGCATAGTTAAGGTGCCATAAGTTGTACCCACGGCATATTTAGTAGAATTGTTATACCCTTTATATGCTGCGCAACCATATAAGTTAGGATAAGCATTAGTAGAATCTAACACAGAACTTGCCGCCCATCCATTCGACCAGTAACCACCAAAAGATGTATCCCATTTCGAAGGGAAATAAGCATTACCACTTTTAAAACCACCACCAGCGGTAGAGTCGTTATATACTGTATGGTGATTGCTTGTTAAAACTACACTTTCAAAATCGCTGATTTGTGTAGTGGTTGTTACTTGTGCCGAAGCAGTTAAAATGCCTGTAAATAAGGCGATTGATAGTAATTGTTTTTTCATATTATTATTTTATTTTTTTACGTGTGATTGTTCTTTATTGGTTTATGATATTGAATAATTAATCCTGCTCTATAGTTTCTTAATGGCATACCATATTGGGTTATGCTTTGGTAGTTTTCATTCAACAAATTATTTACTTCGGCAAAAACATTCAATAAAAATGTTTTGCAGGTAAAAGTACGTGCCGCACGAATATCTAATAATGTATAAGGCATTAAATAGTTATAATTATCGCTGCTTAAATATCTATAACCAGTGTATGTGTAAGCAGCTCGCAACATCCATTTTTTATATCCAACCGAAAGAATAGCAGACCCTGAATACATAGGCGTATAAAGCATCTGCGTATATTGGTTATTATTTGCAGGCAAAGCGGTTGATAGTATATAATTTGTAAGCACATTAAGTGATGTTTTAAATTTATTGCTTTTGTACATTAACTCAGTGTTAGTTTCTATTCCTCTACTCCACACATGTAAAATATTTACGGGACTCCAATTTCCATCCTTCCCAGGCAACCACATTATCCAGTTATGTATATCTCTACTAAAAATTGTTCCCGTAAAACTTACCGACACATTATTTTTTTGGTGCTTTACCAATAGCGATGTTTCTTCACTATGCCCTTGCTCAGGTTTTAAATTTGGGTTTCCACCCGGGTTCCAATACAAATCATTTAGAGTTGGGTAACGGTAAACCGTGCCTACATTCATTTTCCATGCAAGCCAACTAAAAATATTCAATGTGGTAGTTGCACCAGCAGTAGGTACAAATGTGATAGAATTAAATAACTCTTGTCTAGCATATACATTAACTATAAACAAATCACGCTTACTATTCCAACTTATATTTTCAAACAAAGCATCACGTAACAGTTGTTTTTGCGTTACATAATTAGGCGAATTCCCTAACGATAACATATTGCTTGTTCCTCCACTTATAAAAAACCTTTTATCAGCCTTGTATTGCAAATCGGCATCCAAAGCAAAAGTTTTAAAATTGCTATTATCATAAATAGCATCAGTAAGGTTATTGTAAATCAGTGCTTCATTAAAAAAAGCAAGCTTTGTAGTAAATGTTGTTTTTTTCTCGCTCACCTTCCAATCTAACATAGTTCTAAAGGTCTTATCAATTTGCTTTGCATCTTGCTGCAAAGCACTTATCGTATTAGGCATTTGCCTATCTACATTCTGTAACCAAATATGTAAACCAAATTGCTGATTAGATTTAATGTTATATAAAAAATCTTGCAGCAGGGCTAATTGATTTATTTGAGCATGTTGCTGTGTTTGTTTTACTAATGATGTATCCGTGTTTTTATAATACTGGTATTTATTTTGCGAGTAATCAACCAACAACTTAGTAGAAGAAAATAGTTTGCCATCCGAAAAATTTACCGAAGCCCACTGCACATTATTTTGTAAGGAAGAATATGATGTTGATGCCTGCACCATTAACCCATTAATTTGCTGCGGATTACTTTGCAAATTTAAAACTCCTGCCATAGCCCCACTCCCCCAATAACCACTAAGAGCACCTTTTTGTATGCTCATGCTGTTAAAAAATCCGACGGGTAATAAGGATATATCAGCTTGCCCCAGCATGGGGTTGTTAATGTTCATCCCATTCCAAATAACAGCAGTTTGCTGTGCTGTGCTACCTCTAATACTAAGTGATGCTATATTACCCGGGCCATAAGCCTTTACCATTACTCCGTTTTGCTGTATAAGTAATTGCGATAGGTTTGATGTTAAAAAAGCACTTTGTGCTGCCGAGTCTATTTTCAACTGAACAAAGTTTTCTGCCGATTTTTTTATGCGATAGTCCGTAACATTAACTTCATGTAATAGCAATGTATCTCCCTTTTGTTGTGGGAAACAAAAAAGACAAACGAGTAAAAAAACTACTACTAAACTATACTTTGTTCTAAACATCTTTTCGTTTTAAACCCTTGTCCACGAGGGTTTTTACGTTAATGTATCTGGCAGGTCTTCTGACTCTCTCTTCAACTCCTTCCCAACGGGTTTAATCGTTAGTGGTGCAGTTTTGTTTTATTTGTTTTGCAACAAACGAGATTACAGCAGCGGGCACTGTTGCCGATTTTCACGGCATTCCCTTTTAATTTTTTCTGTTGATAAATAACAGTAAAAAACCAAACACGGCGGCAAATGTAAGCAATAACCTTTTACTTTTGCAAACCTATGGCATTAATTGTAAAAAAATCAAAAATACCGGGCTCTGGTAAGGGCTTATACACTACCAAAGCTATAAAAAAAGACTCTAAAATTATTCAGTACCGTGGCGAAGAAATTGGCTGGAAAGAATACAAAGAGCGTGTAGATAGAGATGAAGATGGTTACTTGTTTTTTTTCAACAGAAATAAATGTGTAGATGCTTTTCATACACCACAATACAAAGCACGTTATGCTAATGATGCCAATGGCTTTGGACGTGTAAAAGGGTTGAAAAACAATAGTCAGTACGAAATTTTTGACGAAGCTTGTTTCATAGTGGCTACTCGTGATATTAAAGCGGGCGAAGAAATTTTTACTGATTATACTAAAGACTATTGGGATAGCATGCGTTATAATGTTAACCTAAAAAAGCAACAAAATAAGGCAGCTGAAAAAAAACAAAAAGCAGCTAAAAAGAAAAAGAAATACTAAAATTAGGAGGTTTGTCAGAGTGGTCGAATGAGCAACCCTGGAAAGGTTGTATACGGGTAACTGTATCGAGAGTTCGAATCTCTCAGCCTCCGCCAGTTATAAATACAGACAGTTTAACAATAATGTCTGCACCCATTTTTAACATTATTTAGCCTTACTTGGCATAGGCATTGTTAATTCTTTAAGTAGATTTAATTAATCTTTAATTTTTATAGTCATGAAAAAAACGGTTTTTATTTTACTGATTTTTTGTTCCATGTTATTTATTTCGTCTTGCACAAAATCAAGTTATGGCTTAACTCCTTATGCAAATAAGGTTAACACCCCTATATATAACACCGTTCCACCTACTCCAAACAACATTTCTACTTTAGGAGGAACAAAATGGGTTTTATACCAGTATAAAGATGCAACTATGCAAAACCCATTAGCAAAAAATGATACACTTATTTTTATCGACTCATTAAACTATACATACAACAACATAGCTAATACATACGAATTAAAAACTTCTAATTTAAGTGGGCGTTGGAGTTTTCGTTTATATGGTACACCTTTTGGCGATCTTACGGGTACGCCTGCAACAAATTTCAAAACTTATGGAGAAATTACTGATGTACCCTTTACTCAAGTAGGTCCATCTAATCCGGTTACTTATTCTCTTTGGCTTAAAAAATTATAAGTGAATTACTTAAAGTTCATTTTATGCCATTCCTGAAAAGAAATTAAGGCATAAATAATAGATGAATTATCTTCTTTTCCTGCAACATGGTTTTCAATTACCTTATCAATATTAGCAACCGAGAATTTGGCAAACCCGGCAAAAAAGTTTCTATCCAGTAAGGCATCAACAGTTTTTCTATTACTAAAAATGCTCCTCAAAGGCATACCAAATCCGGCTTTCCTTCGGTTTACAACATAATCGGGCAACTGTATTTTAAAAGTATCTTTTAAAATACGTTTAAATTTACCGTTAGCAGTTAATTTATAATTGCGGGGTATGCTATAGGCAAACTCAATTATTCTATGGTCTAAAAAAGGTACACGGCACTCAACCGAATTAGCCATAGCCATTCTATCGGTATAATGTAAATTTTTTAGCAAAAAATTCTCCATCTCAAAATGGAACAAAGAATCAAACACATCCTCTCTTTTCGGAAAATAACTCGTCATCATTTCTTCAACAGCTTCTCTATCTCCATTATAAACAGAACACGAATTATCAAAATCGCCAACTATGTTAAATAAAGCATATTTATAATTAGGATAGCTACTATACTTACCCATTTTGTGTATGTAGCGTCTGTATGCTAAAAATTTACCTTTACCTTGGTTTACTTTAGCAGCTAAACTCCCCATACCGTTAGATAGCACATTAGGCAGTTTATCTAAATACTGCGAAGATATAAGTGTAAGCATATGCCCGGCATAACCTAAAAACAATTCATCAGCCCCCATACCCGATAAAATTACTTTCGATGTTTTTGCTGCATCCTTCGTAATTAAATAAGATGGTATTTGTGAACCATCAGCTATCAAGTCTTCCGAATAGAAAAGCGTTTTTCGTATCATTTCTATACTAGCTTCCTCACTTCCAATATCTATATGATGGAAATTTAAGTCCCAACTCTTCGCTAATTTTGCAGCGTAATAATAATCAGATGTTGTGCCTTCTTTCTTTAAATCACTTTCCGATTTGCGGGCACAATAATGTAAAATGTCTTTTCTATCTTTTATAAAGTAGGCTATGATCGAAGAATCCAATCCGCCAGAAAGAAAATTACCAACTGGCACATCAGCTATCAAACGCATTTGTGAACTGTCTTTTATTAAGTCAAACAAACAATCCTGAGCATCACCATAAGATAGATTGGCATATTCATTATTTTTTTGTACTTGCCAATAACTATGAATAGATAAGATGTTTTTAGAAATGTTATACTCTAAATAAGATGCCGGAGGTAAACGAAAAATATTTTTATACAGCGTTTTTTGTTGCGGACTATATTTAAAAACAAAGTAATTAAGCACTTCATCTTCATTTAACTCAGCTTCTACCCCCGCCGCCAGTATCGATTTTATTTCTGAAGCAAAAATAAATTCATCATTATTTTGATAGTAATAAAGTGGCTTTACCCCTACTCTATCTCTTATTAAATAAAGCTTATCTTTTTGTTTATCAAAAATACTAATCGCAAAATCACCATTCAACTCCTTAATAAAATCAATGCCTAATTTCTCGTATAGTTTTAAAACAACTTCGGTATCTGTTTTCGAATGGAAGTTTTGTTGCGCTAAGTGTTTCTTTTTTAATTCCTGAAAATTGTAAATCTCTCCGTTAAACACAATAACAATTTGCTTGTTATCCGAAAACATGGGTTGGTTTCCATCTGCCGATAAATCAAGTATACTAAGACGTGTATGTCCTAGAAATAGCTGTTTGTTTTGTATATTATCAGTATAACTCCCTTCATGGTCTGGCCCACGGTGATGCAAACAACTTAGCATAGCAGCGTCTTGCAGTTTTTTAGAAGAAATATAACCCGCAATGCCGCACATAATTATCTTTTCTTAGCCCAAATAATTTGATGGAAACCCATAAAACCAGCCAAAAATCTCTCCAACTTCGGGAAATGCCCACCAATAGGGAAATGTGCTTTTTTCTTTTTTTCTATATTAAAACCCGAATTCTCAAGCATGCTCACCATTTTACTTTGATAATAAATATTGGCAATCTTACAATCAGGCCCATCGGTACAACGATGCGGAAAATTATTCCAAGAC
>DATHOW010000042.1:0-9116 GCA_035484495.1 Bacteroidia bacterium
CCCTTTGTAGTATCGGCACGTAAGTATAGGCCTCAAACTTTTGAGACCGTAGTGGGGCAACAACACATTACCACTACACTTAAAAATGCCATTAAAAATAATCATTTGGCGCAAGCCTTTTTGTTTTGTGGTCCGCGTGGGGTGGGTAAAACAACTTGTGCCCGTATTTTAGCCAAAACCATCAATTGCTTTAACCTTACCGCAGAGACTGAGGCTTGTGATAAGTGTGATAGCTGTACATCTTTCAATAGCGGTCAATCGTTAAACGTATTTGAATTAGATGCTGCATCAAACAACTCCGTTGAAGACATTCGTAATTTAATTGACCAGGTACGTTTTGCACCCCAACTAGGTTCGCATAAAGTTTATATAATAGACGAGGTTCACATGTTATCGTCTGCGGCATTTAATGCTTTCCTTAAAACATTAGAGGAGCCACCTAAACACGCTATTTTTATTTTAGCTACTACTGAGAAACATAAAATAATTCCCACCATTTTATCTCGTTGCCAAATTTTTGATTTTAATAGAATTAAGTTAGATGATATATCTAACCACCTTGGATACATTGCCAAAAAGGAAGGCATTACAGCCGAAGACGAAGCCCTGCGTATAATTGCCCAAAAGGCAGATGGCGGCTTACGTGATGCTTGCAGTATGTTTGACCAAATGGTGAGTTTTGGTGGAAACAACCTTACTTACAAAACTGTAATTGAAAACCTACACGTACTTGATTACGATTACTATTTTAAAATAACCGACGCCCTAAGCACACAAAACACATCAACAGTACTACTAACCTTTAATGAAATTTTAGATAACGGTTTTGATGGGCATCATTTTATTGCGGGCTTAGGAGAGCATATTCGCAACTTATTAGTTTGTAAAGATGCTGCTACCATTCAGCTTTTAGAGGTTAGCGAAAACATTAAGCAAAAATATTTGCAGCAAGCGCAAAGTTGTAGCACACAATTTCTATTAAAATCGTTAGGCATTATTAATCGATGCGATATAAGTTATAAAACAGCTAAAAACCAGCGATTGCAAGTAGAAATTGCATTACTGCAAATTAGTTACTTAACTGCCGCATCAATTGATGCGGAAAAAAAAAAGTTAGTGCAGAATCAGGCATAACTGAAAACGAAGTTGCAACAAACGCTGAAGCACCTAAGCAAGACAAGCCAATAACTCCCAGACCAAGCGTAACAGAAACTGCTCAGCAAAAAACCACCACTAAACCTGTTGGCACTTTTAAAGATTTAAATATTAGCGATGGCTTTAGGTTAAAACAAGCTCAACAAGTTGTTGACCCAAACAAACAAGCCATCGAAGAAAAAGTTACTGTAAGCTATACCCAACCTTTTACCTTAGAGCAGTTGCAACAAAGTGTAATTGATTA
This sequence comes from Bacteroidia bacterium, assembly GCA_035484495.1. Taxonomy (GTDB): domain Bacteria; phylum Bacteroidota; class Bacteroidia; order B-17B0; family Aurantibacillaceae; genus PALSA-968. Next base: position 1,400 of record DATHOW010000042.1, read on the forward strand.
CACAAAAAAAATGCAGGAGCAAGGCAAAAAACAAATTGCCACCATGCTTCGCCCAGAGATGATAACAGTACAAAACGAAATTGAAATAGTTGTTGGCATAGAAAATAAAGCACAAATAGATGGCTTTGAGCCTATGAAACAAGATTTTTTAGATCATGTACGTAAGGCTTTAAATAACCAAACCATAACCATGCGCATGGAAGAGAAGCTGGCCGACCCCACAAAAAGAGCTTACTCTCCATCAGAAAAATTTGAAACCATGTTACTTAAAAACCCAGCTCTACTAACCTTAAAAAACAGGTTAGGCATGGAGTTGGATTATTAATGTACGTGTTGCCCTCCGTTAATTGAGTAATTAGCACCTGTAATAAAACTAGATTTATCAGAAGCAAGGAAGGAAACTAAATGTGCTACTTCTTCTGTCCCCCCTAACCTGCCCATAGGCACTTGTGCTACAATTTGGTTAAGCACTTTTTCAGGTACAGCCATAACCATATCAGTTGCTATATAGCCCGGTGAAATAGTGTTTACCGTAATACCAAACTTGGCAACCTCCATAGCTAAACTCTTGGTAAAACCATGCATGCCGGCTTTTGCAGCACTATAATTGGTTTGCCCAAACTGTCCACGTTGGCCGTTAACGGATGATATATTTATTACACGTCCAAATTTTCTATCCATCATGCCCTGCAAAACATTGCGGGTACAATTAAAAACACTATTTAAGTTAGTGTTTATAACAGCGTTCCAATCATCTTTAGTCATGTTGATAAGACGCATATCGCGCGTTATACCGGCATTATTTACGAGTGTATCTACAGGGCCAATATCGGTTTCAATTTTTTTAATCATCTCGGCCGTGCTATCAAAATCGCTTACATCACCATAAAATAATTCAACATGACAATTATCTTTTTTCATATCAGCAAGCCAAGGTTCTGATTTTTCTTTGCTGCGGTAGTTGCCTACTACATGGTAACCATCTTCATATAGTTTTTTGCACATAGCTGTGCCTAACCCACCAGTTGCACCTGTTACTAAAACAACGCGTTTATTCTGCTTATCCATTCCACAAATTTATATCCGAAATTATTGCTTTCGAATGACAAATTCCACTTTTTGAGGTGATATTTGTGTTATCTTACTGTCAACAATAGATGAAGAAACAGTTACAGTAAGCTTTTCTTTTTGGTTAGTTCTTTGGTTAAAATTTACCGTAGCCTTGATGGTAGAAGCGTTCAGGCTATCAAATAAATTATAAGGAACCGTAATTGTTACATTTACCGTTGCCGGAAATATTTTAACACTTGTGCCTGCGGGTATATTTAACACTTGTACAGGTAACTGAATTGTTTTTTGAGCGTATTCGTCTAGATTAATATGAAGCGTAACTTTTTGTGTAGATAAAGCAACCAAACCATCCAGTTCTTCGGGTAACTGAATATCGGTTTGCTGTTCTACTTTTTGATTTAAGTTATTTAAAACCAGTTTTTCGGTATAAAGTGTATCAATTTTAGATAGCGTTGCACTATCAGAACTTATGGTAATAAATTGAGGGGTAACTTTTATGCGTTTAAAAATGCCCTGTGGCATATTATAATTTATTTGCACCTGTGGTTTTATAAAAACCTTTTTGGTAAATGTTTTTCCAAAAATAAAGCGAATGCTATCGGGCTTTACTTTTATTAAATCTACATCGGTATTTAGTAGTTTAGATAGGTTGCCAATAAAGACCACCGTGTTAACTGAGGCGTTACCTGAAAGTGATTTTTTATTAGTTACTGCGCTAACATCAATAGTAATTTCAGCAATAGATTTTTTTACCAAAAGCATTAAAAGTTTTGCCCCACTGGTTTTTATATCTGCCATAATATAGGGTGGTAGTTTATTTACAATTCGCTTACCTACAGGGAAATTTACAAACTTAACCGGTATAGCAACCGTACGCGTATAACTACGGTTTAAAGCAGATATAAGCCATAAAAAAGCAGAGATTAAAAGACATATAAAAAAAGAAAATATCCTGCGTGTAGGATATTTTCTTTTTATGCTTGATACATCTTTGTTTTGCAAAACAAAAATTATTTTGCTTCAGCGTTGATGCCCACAGTGTTATCAACAGATAAAGCCGTTTTTGAAATTTTTAATCTGTTACCACCTTCTACTTCAATCGTAAAAGTAGTATCGTTTATTTCGGCAATTTTACCATGTATGCCACCAATGGTAACAATTTTGTCTCCTTTTTTAATTTCGGCCATAAACTTTTTAGCTTCTTTTTGCTTTTTCATTTGTGGACGAATCATAAAGAAATAAAATACGATTACTATTAGTGGTATAGGCAAAAAGTTTTTGACAGATTCCATCATACCACCTGCCGGTACCGCTGCTGCTGCATCTAATAACATAAAAGTTGTTTGCATGTTTTGTCTTATTTATTTAATTGATAATTGATTACTTTTTTTCTGGTGAGTCGCTCGGTACAATTACATTACCCGTAATGGTAATAAAAACGGTGTTAGGCTCGCAATTTGTAAGTACACTCACACTTTTGTTTATCATGCCTTGCTTGCCGTTGCTATCAAATACCACATCAATAGTACCTGTTCCGCCCGGTGCAATAGGCGCTTTAGTTGGCTCAGCAATAGTACAGCCACAGCTTCCTTTGGCCGATGTGATAATTAGGTTTGATTTCCCCTCGTTAGTAAAGGTAAATTTATGCGATACTTTTTCGCCTTGTATAATTTTCCCGAAATCGTAGGTGCCTTCGGCAAACTTAATAATCGGCAGTTTGTCTTTATCAATTTTACCGTTAGCAGTGCCCGAGAAGTTTACTATCTCTCCGTCAATTTTACCGTCTTTTTCACTTTTATTTCCGCAAGAAAAAAGAACGGCTATGCTTATAAGTACAATTAATTTCTTCATTACAAAAAATTTTGGGCAAAGATAGAAAACAATTCAGTTTTACATAACCCACCAATGATGTTATATTTGTAGGGAAATTAAAGCGCATATTTTATGTTTTCGGCCATTTATGAAGGAATTTTACTGGGTATTTTTGTAGCCTTTTCAATAGGTCCTTCGTTTTTTGCGCTAATTAACACGGGCATCCACCATGGCTTTAAATCGGGGGCAGCAGTGGCTTTCGGTATTTTGTTCAGCGATTTATTTTTCGTACTAATTACCGTATCACTTATTCATTTTGGGATGGCTGATTTAATAAGCAATCCTAAACACCAAGCCTTTATGGGCGTAATTGGTGGTATAGTGCTGATTGTGTACGGCGTAGTTCATTTTATACAAAAAGAAGCCAAAAACCAGGCAGAAACAGAAATTGAAATAAAATCGCCCAAAGTGTTTGCACTTATTGTAAAAGGTTTTTTTTTAAACCTGTTTAACCCCTTTGTTTGGATTTTTTGGATGGCTACCGGAACCGCTATTAGTAGCAAGTACGAGTTTCACATATCGCACATTATTGTGTTTTATATATCTACGCTAAGTATTGTAATTTCTACCGATTTATTGAAAACCTTTGTAGGCTTTAAAATAAAAAAATGGCTTAACGCAACCGTTTTACTACGCATACGCCATGTAACAGGAGGTTTGCTTATTGCTTTTGGTCTCTATTTAATTTATAAAGTATTTTTTCTACACTAAATGAGGGCTTTAAAACTTTTTGCTTTAGCTATTTTATCGGGTTTGTTACTTGGTACAGCTTGGTTTCCGCCATTTACTTGGTTGGCTTTTGTGGCCTTTGTTCCGTTGTTAATTTTAACCGAACAGATACAAAGTAGCACCCTCAAAAGAAAAAAACTGGTTGTTTTTTTACTAGCCTACTTAACCTTTTTAATTTGGAACATTTGTGATACTTGGTGGATTTGGTACGCCTCAGATGGAGGGTCGGTAGCCGCTTTTGTGGCTAACTCCTTATTAATGGCTTTAACTTACTTACTTTATTTTACGCTTCGGAGAAGGATGCAAGGTTCCATTTACAGTATCTGGCTTCTAATTCCGATTTGGTTATCCTTCGAATATTTGCACACGAAGTGGGATTTAGCCTGGACGTGGCTTACGCTTGGAAACGTTTTTGCTTTTGAGCACAACTGGGTGCAGTGGTACGAATTTACAGGTGTATCGGGTGGAACAGCTTGGATATTTGTGGTAAACATTATTTTGTACCAAATACTACAAGCTAAATTTCAAGAGTCAAAAATAAGGTTAGCTGCTGTGGCTTTAATTATTTTAATTCCTATCGGAATTTCACGTATTCTTATTAGTACTTCTAGTTTGCAAACCAGTAGCGCAACCGACCAACAAGTACTTATTGTTCAGCCCAATATAGACCCTTATAACGATAAATTTAATGGCGATTTTCAAGGACAGTTACAAGGCGTTTACAATAAAATAAAAAATAAAATAACGCCAAAAACCAAGTACATAGCATTACCTGAAACTTTTTTAACCGAAAATTTTTGGGAAAATAATATTGACAGCTCATATTCTATAAAATTTTTACGAGATAGTCTATTGGCAAAATTCCCCAACTTAAATATTATTGTGGGTGCAACTACTTTTTATCAGTATAGTAAAAACGAAAAGCTATCAGTTACCGCAAGGGCATTTAGCGATAATGCTGAAATTTTTTATGATGTATATAATACAGCCATTCAGTTAAATAAAACAGGCATACAACTATATCATAAATCTAAATTAGTGCCGGGTGTAGAGCGCATGCCCTATCCTGCCCTATTTAAACCATTAGAAGAACTTGCCATTAATTTAGGCGGAACTTTTGGGAGCCTTGGCACACAAGAAACCAGAGATGTATTTTTTAATGCCGATAAAAGCATTGGTATTGCCCCTGTAGTTTGTTACGAAAGCATTTTTGGCGAGTATGTAGGCGATTATATCAGCAACGGTGCCAACCTAATTTTTATTATTACCAATGATGGCTGGTGGCGCGACACCCCCGGTTATAAGCAACATTTAGCCTATGCTCGTTTACGTGCCATAGAAACTCGCCGCCAAATTGCTCGCTCAGCCAACACAGGCATTAGTTGTGTGGTTGATGAATTAGGTAATTTACATGCAGAACAAGCGTGGTGGAAAGAGGGTTACATAGTGGCTAACCTTACGCCAAATAACCAAAAAACTTTTTTTGTGCGTTTTGGCGATGTACTATCAAAACTGGCATCGTTATTAACTGTTTTAATAATTGGGTACAGCATTTTTTTAGGATTTAAGAAGCCTAATAATTCGTAATTTTGTACCCGAAAATTCAATCGCTCATTCAATTTAAAATATAGTATGGAAAAATTTGATGTTACAGTAATCGGTTCTGGTCCGGGTGGATATGTTGCTGCCATTCGTTGTGCACAATTAGGCATGAAAGTTGCCCTTATAGAAAAATATCCAAGTTTGGGCGGTACTTGCTTAAACGTAGGTTGTATTCCATCAAAATCCTTGTTAGATTCTACCGAACATTATCATAAAGCGGTGCATCAGTTTGCAGACCATGGCATCGAAGTAAAAGGTGTAAAAGTTGACCTTCCTAAAATGATTGAACGCAAACGTGGTGTAGTAAAAGCTACTGTTGCAGGCATTGATTATTTAATGAAGAAAAATAAAATTACTGTGCTTACAGGGCATGGTTCTTTTTTAAATAAAAATACAATAGAAATTACCAAAGCTGATGGTAGCAAAGAGCAAATTGAAAGCTCCAAAACAATTATTGCTACAGGCTCAAAACCGGCATCGTTGCCAGGCATTGAAATAGATAAAAAACGCATTATTACTTCTACCGAGGCTTTAGAGTTACAAGAAATTCCTAAGCATATGATTATTATTGGTGGTGGTGTAATTGGTTTAGAACTTGGTTCGGTTTACGCACGTTTAGGTGCTAAAGTAAGTGTAGTTGAATTTATGGATAGCATTATTGCTACTATGGATAGAGGTTTAGGAAAAGAATTACAACGCTTGCTTAAAAAAGATTTAGGCTTTGAATTTTACTTAAAACATAAAGTAACCGGTGTTAGTGCTAAAGGAAAAGAAGTTACTGTAAGTGCTGATAATGATAAAGGAGAAAAAATTGAATTAAAAGGCGATTATTGTTTAGTTGCCGTTGGCAGAAAAACTTACACTGAAAACCTTGGTTTAGATAAAGCAGGGGTTAAAGTTGATAATCGTGGTAGAATTGAAACCGATGAACATTTAAAAACAAACATTGATAACATTTATGCCATTGGCGATGTAATTAAAGGTGCTATGTTGGCTCACAAAGCTGAAGAAGAAGGCGTATTTGTTGCTGAAACTATGGCAAGACAAAAACCACACATTAACTATAATTTAATTCCGGGTGTAGTTTATACATGGCCCGAAGTTGCATCGGTTGGTTTTACCGAAGAGCAATTAAAAGAACAAGGCAAAAAATACAAAGTTGGTTCGTTCCCTTTTAAAGCAAGTGGAAGAGCCCGTGCCAGCATGGATACCGATGGTTTTGTAAAAGTGTTGGCTGATGAAGCAACCGATGAAATATTAGGTGTGCACATGATTGGACCCCGTTGTGCTGATATGATTGCCGAAGGTGTTGTTGCTATGGAGTACCGTGCAAGTGCTGAAGACATTGCACGTATGAGCCATGCACACCCAACCTTTACAGAGAATATGAAAGAGGCTTGCTTAGATGCAACGGCTAAACGTCCTATACATTTATAGTTTTTAATCGGCTACTGTGCAAAAAATTCTGATTAAAAATATTAAAAAATTAGTGCAGCTACGAGATGCACAAACGCAAAAAATAAGCGGTACAGAAATGGATAAACTACTATGCATGGATGATGCATGGTTGGCTATTGATAACGGGCTAATTGCCGATTACGGTTCTATGACTGATTTCCCCGGCATTGCTGATTGGAAAGATTTACAGGTAATTGATGCTTCAGGTAAAATGGTTTTTCCTTCGTGGGTTGATAGTCATACACATATTGTTTATGCAGGTAGTCGTGAGCAGGAGTTTACAGATAGAATAAGAGGTCTATCATATGAAGAAATTGCACAACGTGGTGGCGGTATTTTGAATTCCTCAAAAAAATTACAAGATGCTAGTGAAGAAGAACTTTTACAACAAGCCTTATCTCGTTTACACGAAATTATTTTGCAAGGTACCGGTGCTGTAGAAATTAAAAGTGGTTACGGACTGAGCTTAGAAAGCGAGTTAAAAATGCTTCGCGTAATTAAAAAAATAAAAGAGCTTACTAAACTTACTGTAAAATCAACTTTTTTGGGTGCACATGCGTTTCCTTTAGCATACAAACAAAACAAACGCGGTTACATTGATTTAATTATTAAAGAAATGATTCCGGCTGTTGCCGAAGAAAAACTAGCCGAGTTTATTGATATTTTTTGCGAGCAAAATTATTTTTCGTTTGATGAAACCATTGAAATTTTAGAAGCAGGCAGAAAACATGGGCTAACCCCAAAAGTGCATGCCGAGCAAATGAGCCATAGTGGTGGTGTTGAAGCAGGTGTAAAATGTAAAGCTATCAGTGTTGATCATTTAGAGTTTGTCAATGAAGATGATATTAAGCTGTTACTCAATTCTATAACAATACCAACCATTTTACCGGGCGCAGCTTATTTTGTTAGTTTACCTAACCCACCTGCCCGTCAAATGATTGATGCCGGCTTAGCTCTTGCCATTGCTAGTGATTTTAATCCCGGT
>DATHOW010000043.1:0-8801 GCA_035484495.1 Bacteroidia bacterium
ACAAACCGAAGGAGAATTTACAACTAAATTAGGTATAGAATTTACCATTACAGTTGATGTAGCCATTGCCGAGCAACCTGCTTTTGTACCCGTAACAGTATATGTATTTGTTGCCGCCGTTGGTGTGGCTGTTACTGTTGCGCCACTTGTTGCACTTAAATTTGTTGCAGGCGACCAACTATATACTATTGCAGGTGGGCCGCTTGCCGTTAAGGTAGCTGAACTCCCTGCACAAATTGTAGCACTATTTACACTTATTGTAGGTAAAGTGTTTACTGTTACTGTTGTTGTTTTTATAGCCGAACAACTTCCTGATGTGCCTGTTACCGTGTAATTTGTAGTTATAGTTGGCGAAGATGTTATACTAGCGTTTGTTGCAGTTGTGTTCCAAGTATATGTTGTTGCACCTGTTGCCGTTAAAGTAGCTGTGCTGCCCGCACAAATAGTGGCTGAGTTAACACTAAGAGATGGAGCCCCATTTACTGTTACCGTTGTAGTAGCTTTTGAAGTACAACCTAAAGATGTTGCGTTTACTGTGTAAACTGCATTGCTTGATAAAGTATTTGTAGTAACTGTACTTCCGGTTGTGGTACTTAAACCCGACGTCGGGCTCCAAGTATATGTTGTAGCACCACTTGCTGTTAAAGTAGCTGAATTTCCCACACAAATAGAGGGTGAGTTTACCGCTAAAGTTGGCGTGGGGTTTATTGTTATAGTGGATGTAGCCATTGCCGTACAACTTCCTTTTGTAGCGGTAACTGTATATATACTTGTGGTTACTGTTGTTGGTGTTGCTACTACTGTTGCTCCCGTTGTTGTATTTAAATTGGTTGCAGGTGACCAACTGTAAGTAGCTGCAGCCGGTCCACTAGCTGTTAAAGTAGCCGAACTACCTGCGCAAATTGTAGTATTATTTACAGTAACGCTAATTGCTGGTACACTAATTGTATAAGTACCTGTAATGGTAGGGCAACTATCAGTAGCAGGTGGCTTAAAGCTATAAGTAACCGTATAAGAACCCGCTGAAAGTAGCGAAGGGTCAATGTAAGCTTCGCCATTATGATAATCAATTAAAGCAACCGAAGCACTTGCAGGGGCTATGCTAAATGTAGCCGTGCCAATATCCGTATTAGCCAATACAGAATCAGTAAAACAATTAGTCCCTAAAGTATTTAAACCGAATGATTTTGTTGGAAATAGACTATCTCCAGACCAACAATCCTGCAACTGGATGGATGTGTTTATAAGCGTTAATCCCGTATAACAAAAGGTGTAGTTATGTTGCAGACTTGGGTCTGAAAAAATATCTAAAACCCCCCATTGATGATTAGCATCAAAGCCGCCGCTACCAATTGGGAAAGAACAACCAGTAGACCCGTTACCCAAACAAAATGTGTTAACGCCACCTTCATAAAAATATTCTGTTCCATTGTTTGGCAAAAAAGGATCTGTGCTAGTATATTCGCTTAAAATACAGGGAGTAACAACATCCCCACTATTATCTGCATCAATATAAAAGGGGCGGGAGTTACAGGTTAATGTAGCACCAGTTGCATTACCAACCGTAACATTATTTGTATCGTAAGCATTAAAAGTAACCGGACCACTTGGGCAATAAGTTGGTGTAGATGTAGTTCTTAAACCATTACTTTGTTTTATTTTTTTGTGCAACACCTTTAAACTCTTTTGATGCTTTGCTATTGTTTGAGCATTTAAAGAACCAACAATACAAGTAAAAACAAGTACCATTTTAAATAAAAAAAATATATGCCTGTTTTTTGACAAAAAAATTACATTATTATAATTTAATAGCGACAGCTATAAATATAGTTAAAAAAGACGAATACTATTGTAGAAATAGATGAATGAAGCAATTTTGAATACAGATAGTAGTTTTAAAAAGATAGTTGAAAACCTACCTTAAGTCCAAAAGGAGATTTAACATATTGCGTATAGTTTAAGCGCCAAAAAGCATCTACCCTAAAAAATTTAAAAATATTTTCTACACCCGCACTAAGTTCTTGATAAGGGCCACTATTAAGATTATGTAAAGCCGAAGGAAACAAAAGTGTTTGATGGTTATTGCTAACGCTTCCAAATAAAACTTTGTAAGTAACTACTTCTCTCCATTTTAATTTTTTAACTAAGGGTAATTTATTAAACAACAAACCTTCAAAGTGATGAAACAACCAAAGAGAGGCATATCTATCACTTGCAAATTCATAATAATTCATCATGTTATAAGCCATATAATCGTACACAAATGTTTGGTTACCACCATGTAATTCAAGCAAGGGATATGGTACATTACCAAAAATTTTCCCACCCTCAATAACATAATCGGTATAACCCCATAAGCCCCACCTAACTCTATCACTAACATTTAGCACTACTTTTTGATAATCGTACTGACCTTCATAAATATGTTTTAAAGAGTGTATATAAGTAAGTTGTAAAATAGGATATTTAGTTCCTAAACTAGTACGAGAAAAATCGCCATCAATAAATTTTTCTTGAAAGGCAAAACGTGTTGTTACACGTATTTCTGAAGTACGTAAAAAAGGTTGTACGGCACTATCTCCTTTTTGGTTAAGATAAAAATATTGATAATTACCAACGGGAGTGAGGGTTCTGCTAACATAACCTATTTTGGTATTAAAACCCTGAAACCACTCTTTATCATACCAAACCTGAGTTTGTGCCACTCGCGTAAGTGTTCGTGGTGAAGCACGACGTAAAAAAGTAGCAAATAAGTTATCGTTGGTAAATCCATTTTGACTTTGCCCTAATAACTCCAAATCGCTTTTATAATCCATGCCTATAAGCTGACGGCGAGGTTTTTTTGAAAGGAAAGCTTTAAAACCCAAACCATATTTCCATTTTTCATCTCTTGTTCCGTAAGCAACATAGCCACTCAACTCATGCCATCTACTAAATTTGCTACTAGTACGGCCTCCAAATCTTAAACGAGAACCCTCTACTACGTTGCTACTATAAAATTTATACAATGGTCCTACTTCAAAATTACCCGCCTTGTAATAACCAGATACCATAACAGTTACAGCCTCGCTCCATCGTTTGTAAAAGCGTAAACCCTGTATAGTATCTATCATTTTATAGATTTGATTTTCGCGACTAGTGAGGCTATCATGCCTGGTTGTGTCCCAATAAGCATTGCTTCTTTTAGTGGCGCTATCTTCTACAAAAACATTTGTTCCAACGGTGAAAAATTTAGCATCTTTAGATTTATCGGTAACAATATTATGATACGATGTTGTTTTGCGCCCATATATACCAGGTTGGTTTTTTTTACTAATGATACCCGTCATACTAGGTATAAAATCAATAATAATCCTGTCTTTTTTAAGCATCCAAACACTATCTGTATAACTAAATTCCTGTATAATATTTGCATCATTAACAAAATTGATATTTGTATTAGAGGGGATACCCATTTCTAATCGTTTTACACCAAAAGTTGTATCGGCAATCCACATATTGCCACTAAAGCAAAGTTCTTGTTGGCGACGAGGTTTAAAGCGTATATGGTAACACCATTTATTTTCTACAAACAAACTATCTTCTAAATAAAATTTGTAATTAAAAATGGCATTATCTGCCAAAGGTGATTTAAAATTTTTGCCAAAAATTATAATATCATTATCATATATATGTATGTTTTGATACATATCGCCCATAACCTGTGATATACTTTGGTTTTGAATGCCTGATATTTTACTTGCTTTAATAACTTCCTTTTTTGCTTTAGGGCTGCTTTTATAATAAAAATCAGAAACAGTTTCAACCATAAAAAGGGGGAGCGATGGCTTTTCGGCTGAATTGGCACTATCCATGTTATTGAAAATGAATTTTATAGGCTTAAACGCCTTATTTTCCTTCAATTTTTTAGGGATGTTGTTTAAATCAAACTCTATCTTGTTATAAACTTCATATTCATACGATTTTAACCTAGCCTTGTCGTTCATTGCTTTATGGGCAATAGCTAGTCTTATGATACGATGTGCCGGGTTTTCTCCGGCTTTTACCACTACTTCATTTAAAGTTATTCCTTCTTGTAAGGCATAAAACGGAATATTTATGCTTTGCGAAACACCTTTTCGCAATGGCACCGCCATACGTTGGTAGCCTATATATATGGCAATTAATGAGTCGGCAATTTTATCAGTAGTCAAGCTAAAATTTCCGTCAAAATCGCTATTTACACCAACAGTTGTGCCTTTTAAAATAACACTGGCAAAAGGAATAGGTTCTTTACTTTGAGCATCAAAAATTTTACCTGTAATGGTATATTGTTGCGAAAAAATGCTCCCACATAAAAAAAACAGGAATAAGCTTGCTAATTTTCGCATAAACACGGGCTCAATTTAGATATATTTTTTATAAAAAGCTGAAGCATTGTTAAACATGTTTCTACAAAAAAAACAATAACTATATTTAGCCTTTCTTAATATTAGACATGGAAGTTATTAAAGAGGATAAAGTACTTATTATTGGTGCAGGCGGGCAAATTGGTGTTGAACTTTTAGAAGAACTAAACAAACTCTATGGCTCGTCAAATGTAGTTGCGGCAGATATTAAACAATCAACTGCTTTTTCAAACAATGCATTTGAGGTTTTAGATGTATTGAATAAAGACCAGCTTTTAGATGTAGTAAAAAAACACAGTATAAAGCAAGTATATTTATTAGCCGCTTTATTATCGGCTACTGCCGAAAAAAACCCTTTGTACGGTTGGCAGCTTAATATGCAAGGCTTATTTAATGTATTAGATTTAGCCAAAGAAAAACATATTGAAAAGGTTTACTGGCCCAGTTCTATTGCTGCTTTTGGTACAACCACCCCAAAACAAAACACCCCTCAATATACGGTAATGGAGCCTACAACAGTTTACGGCATTAGTAAACAAGCCGGGGAGCGTTGGTGCGAATATTATTTTTTAAAATACGGGGTAGATGTGCGTAGTTTACGCTATCCGGGGCTTATAAGTTACAAATCGGCTCCAGGTGGGGGCACCACTGATTACGCGGTACACATCTTTCACGAAGCGTTAAAATCCAAAACCTACGAGTGCTTTTTATCAGGAGAAACCACCTTGCCAATGATGTACATGCCCGATGCTATACAAGCTACCATACAAATAATGCATGCACCAGCAAGCAGCATAAAAATACGTGGGGCTTATAATGCTGCAGGCATCAGCTTCAATCCCAAGCAAATAGCCGCTGAAATAAAAAAACATATCCCTGATTTTACCATTACTTATAAGCCCGATTTTAGGCAAGAAATTGCCGATACCTGGCCACAAAGCATAAACGATGCTGAGGCTCGAAAACACTGGGATTGGAGCCATAAATACGACTTACCGACTATGGTAAAATCTATGCTAGATAATTTAGGGTAAAAAAAGTGAAACCTTTTATTTTTATCGCGTATAAACGTAGTAGGTAGGATTATGTTGTTTACTCCATCTATAAAAAACTGACTTATATCTAAAAGTTTTTAAGTATGAAAAAAAATATGTATATATTTGATAAAAGTTTGTTAATGAAACTAAAATTTAAGTTAATATTTTCATTTTTTGTGTTAAGCTACGGTTATGCTCAACCGCAGTCGTTCGAATTAGACCCATCTAACGGAAAAGATTCTATCAATATAATTGATTTTCAAGGCTTAAAACAAGGACGCTGGATTACTTTTGGAAGATCAAAACCAAATACTTGCTACCAATTAACATCAAAAGTAGAAGAGGGGAAATTTACCGACAATAAAAAGAACGGCATTTGGAAAGAATATTTTTGCAACGGAAACACTAAAAACAAAATTACCTTTCAAAATGGCAGACCTGACGGTTATGCTATGATGTACCACGAAAACGGTAAAATATCAGAAGAAGGGACTTGGAAAACCAATAAATGGGTAGGAAATTACAAGTTATATTACGATAATGGTCAGGTACAGCAAGAGTTTACCTTTAACACAGGTGGAAAAAGAGAAGGTGCTCAAAAATACTATTACGAAGACGGGACCCCTCAAATACAGGGTAACTGGCAAGCAGGTAAAGAAAGTGGCGCCGTTACAGAATATTACCCTAACGGTGATGTAAAAAAAGTAGTAAACTACAACAATGGTGATGCCGATGTAGCTTCTATTAAAACATTTGAACCTAAAAAACCAATTAAAGAAATTCCGCCGGAAAAATTGGATAATAGTAAAAAGGTGACATTAGATGCCAAAACAGAAACCTTACAAGACCCTAAAGCAAAAATACCTTTGGTACTAAATGGTCAGAATGTGCTGTACAATAAAAACCGCCAAAAAACTAAAGATGGTATTTTTAAAGATAACCGCTTTATGGAAGGAAAAAACTACAAATATAACGATGATGGAATTTTACTACGCATAGAGATTTATAAAAATGGCGCATACATTGGAGACGCTCAAATAGACGAGTAAATAGTTTCGAAAAAGTATTTTAAATCCCCTGTTTTCGTTGAAAACAGGGGATTTTTATTTACCGTATCTCTAATAAAAGATTATCTTTATGGGCTTAAATTTTAAGGTTACTAATGAGCAAAAAATATAACGAATACAAGCAACTCAATCTTTCGCAAATAGGAAAAGATGTTTTAAAGCTTTGGGCAGAAAACAAAACTTTTGAAAAATCTATTTCTGAGCGCGAAGGAAAAATTCCTTTTGTTTTTTATGAAGGCCCACCAAGTGCAAATGGCATGCCCGGCATACACCATGTAATGGCTCGTAGCATTAAAGATATTTTTTGTCGCTTTAAAACCATGCAGGGCTTTCAAGTTAAACGTAAAGCAGGCTGGGACACTCATGGCTTGCCAATAGAATTAGGCGTAGAAAAAGCATTAGGAATTACTAAAGAAGATATAGGTAAAAAAATTACCGTTGAACAATATAACCTTGAGTGCCGTAAGGATGTAATGAAATACACGGATAAGTGGGAAGCCATTACAAGCCAAATGGGCTACTGGGTTGACATGAAAGACCCTTACATTACTTATGATAACCGCTACATTGAAAGTGTATGGTGGTTATTGAATAACCTATACGAGAAAAATTTATTATATAAAGGCTTTACTATTCAGCCTTATTCTCCTGCGGCCGGAACAGGTTTATCATCTCACGAATTAAACCAACCGGGTTGCTACAGAGATGTAAAAGACAGAACAGCTACTGTTATGTTTAAGGCAACTAATAACGCTGAATTTAAAATTGAAAGTTTAAAAGCAATAAAAGAATCGATTTGTTTTTTAGCCTGGACAACGACACCTTGGACGCTTCCTTCTAACACAGCATTAGCTGTTGGAAAAGACATTGATTATGTTTTAGTAAAATCTTTTAACCCATTTTCGCACGAAAGCATTCATGTAATTCTTGCAAAAGATTTAGTTGGAAAATATTTTTCAGAAAAAAGTGCGGAATTAAAATTAGAAGACTACAAAGCGGGTGACAAGGCTATTCCATTTAAAATTATAACTGAATTTAAAGGAAAAGATTTAGAAGGTGTAAAATACGAACAACTTCTTCCCTTTTCTAAACCAACCGACGGCGAAGATGCTTTTAGAGTTATTATTGGTGATTTTGTTACCACAACCGATGGTACGGGAATAGTACATATAGCTCCTTCATTTGGTGCTGATGACTTTCGTGTAGCAAAACAAAACAACATAGGCTCATTAACCTTGGTTGATAAGCGCGGTAAATTTTTACCCGAAGTAAATGATGGTGTATTTTTATACGGAGAAGAATTTGTAAAAGAGGCTTATTTAAACGATACCGAAAAGAAAGTTGAGTTTGAGCGCCAAAAGAAAATATTAGAGACTAATCATAAAATAAAAGACCTTAAAGTTTACCTGAGTGTTGATGAACGAATTGTTTTAAAATTACAGGAAGAAGGTAAATTATTTAAAAAAGAAACCTACGAACACAGTTACCCGCATTGCTGGCGTACTGATAAACCTGTTTTATATTATCCGCTTGATAGTTGGTTTATAAAAACCACTGCTTTAAAAGAGCGTATGATTGAGTTAAACAAAACCATTAACTGGAAACCTGAATCGACAGGAACAGGGCGTTTTGGAAGCTGGTTAGAAAATTTAAATGATTGGAATTTATCTCGTTCACGCTTTTGGGGCATTCCAATTCCTATTTGGACAAGTGAAGACAGAACCGAGCAAACTGTTATCAATTCTGCCGAAGAATTAAAAAAGCAAATTGATAGTGCCGTTGCAAAAGGCTTTATGGATAAAAATCCATTAGCAGCCTTTAAACCGGGAGATAACTCTACTGAAAACTATGCAACATTTGATTTACATAAACCTTATGCAGATACAATTGTTTTAGAGAAAAACGGGAAAAAATTATTCCGCGAACCAGATTTAATCGACGTTTGGTTTGATAGTGGTGCTATGCCATACGCGCAACTACACTATCCGTTTGAAAATAAAGATTTAATAGACAACAAAAAATACTACCCTGCCGATTTTATTGCAGAAGGTGTTGACCAAACACGCGGTTGGTTTTTCACATTGCATGCAATAGCGACTATGTGTTTTGATTCGGTAGCTTACAAAAATGTTGTAAGTAATGGCTTAGTGCTTGATAAAAATGGAAATAAAATGAGCAAGCGTTTAGGCAATGCTGTCGACCCATTTGAAACCATTGATAAATTTGGCGCAGATGCTACACGTTGGTATATGATAACCAATGCAGCACCTTGGGATAATTTGAAATTTGATACTGAAGGAATTGGTGAA
>DATHOW010000044.1:0-3669 GCA_035484495.1 Bacteroidia bacterium
ACAAACCGAAAAAAATTATAAAATTTTTATACCGCCATTTGAGTATTGCACCGATAATGCCGCTATGATAGCTGTTACAGGTTACTTTAAATATTTACAAAAAGATTTCTGTGATTTAAGCATTACGCCGCAAGCGAGATACGCTCTTTAGTGCGAAGTAATTGGTTTAATGCCGCAGGATTGCAAATCCTGCGGAGCGGGGGAGCTGAAACATTACTTATTGGCAGCAATTATTTTCTGGCAGAGGTTTGAATTTATTATAAAAACCTTCGATTGTATAAGGTTTATCAGCAATATAAAATGATTCAAATTTAAATTCAATTTTCTTACCACTCTTATCATAAGTAAACATACTCTTATTTGCTTGAAGAAAAATTTGACATAACTCATACTTATCATCATATAATTCAATGGTATCTTCTTTTGAATAGTAAAAATACTTTACATCATAGTATCCTCCATGAGGAAATTTATCATTAACAGAATATTTTAAGGGGTTGCCCGTAATAAAATAGGTATAATTATCGCCTTTTCTGACAATATGACTCGATGACTTGCTATCATCATGAATAATATTCACATAACCCAAGTATCCTTTAGGTATAAAATAAGCTATATGTCTAACAGTATTATCACGACAACCAAATAAAGATATAAAAGATAATGCTAATAAAAGGTTTACAACCGCCGACTTTATTTTCCTCATAAATTAGTGTTTTAATAAGGAGATTGTTTTCGCACTATTTTGGAAAACAGTTTTGGAAAAAATCTTTTTATATACACCATTAAAATTTCTTTTCCGCCAACAAAAATTTCTTGCTTGTTTTTTTCTATTGCAGTAAGAATTTTTTTAGCACACTCATCAGCCGTCATGGCATCTACATGGCTTTCATCCATTTTAGCATGCTTGCTTCCATCTGCCAACACAGCATTGTTTGATATATTGGTTTTAATTTTACCCGGGCACACTAATAAAACCTGTATGTTGCTTTTTTCAACTTCTAAGCGTAACGATTCAAAATAGCCGTGCAAAGCATGTTTAGCTGCGGAATAAGAAGAACGCAAATAAAAACCAAACTTACCTGCAATACTGCTAACAACCGTAATTTGTCCGCTTTGCTGTTTTATCATAACAAGTAATACAGCTTTAGTTAAAGCAACTTGGGCAAAATAATTTATTTTAAATAAATTTCTTTCTGTTTCAGTGGTTGTGGTAATTGCCTCCCCACGCTGACTCATACCACCGTTATTAATTAAAACATCTATACGGTTGAATTTTTGGAGAATTTGCTCCACATAATCATTAGCTTTACTAGTATCAGCTAAATCAAAAGGAATAATTAAATAATTTTCAGCAGCCAAGTTTGCCTTTTTTGCAGCAGCTTGCAAAGCGTTTTCGTTACGAGCCGAAAGCACAATTTTTGCACCTTGCTTAGCAAGTTGAAAAACTAAAGCCTCTCCAATTCCTGAAGAGGCTCCTGTTATCCAAACTACTTTTTTGGAAAAATAAGCGTGAGGCATATATTATTTACTTACTCTCTTCAAGTTCTTCAACACCTTCTAAAACGGCATCGTAAAACTCGTTGTAAGCCTGCACATATTCAGTTTCGTTTTTGTAACTAAGCATTAATTTACCCGATTTTTTAGCATGTTTAACTAATTCGGGGTTAACCTTTTCGCTACCTAAAATTATACCATCGCTATAATCAATAGCCAATTTGCAAACGTTTAAATAAGTTGGGTCGTTAACCTGTTTTACATCTTTAGCAGTAATGCCATCAAAAACAAGTTTACTTGATACCCCTTTATCTAAAGTACCGGCAAATTCATCTTGCTCGTATAATGAGAACACCACTTTAGTATCCACAAACATTGGGTTATCGTTAAATGCCTTTTTAATAAATAATGGCATAAAGCCTGTAAACCAACCTTGACAATGGATGATATCAGGCTGCCAGCCTAGTTTTTTAATAGTTTCTACTACGCCACGAACAAAAAATATAGCTCTTTCATCATTATCATCAAATGGTTTGCCTTTTTCGTCTTTTAAACCGTGTTTACGGCTAAAGAAATCATCGTTATCAATAAAATAAACCTGCATACGTGCTGATTGTATAGAAGCCACTTTAATAATAAGCGGGTGATCGCTGTCGCTAATAATAAGGTTCATACCGCTTAAACGAATTACTTCGTGTAGCGAATGTCTACGCTCATTAATGTTTCCATATCTAGGCATAAACACACGAATTTCCTTGCCTTTCTCTTGAATGGCTTGCGGTAAATGGCGTGAAGTTTTGCTGATATGAGTTTCCTCCATATAAGGGAAAATCTCTTGTGATACGAAAAGAACTTTAGCTTTTTTCTTCATAAATAGTTTTTATGTTATGAGTAAGTGTACTACAAAATTAATAAAAAAAAATCCAATTTTCAAAGTCTTATTATAGATTTGTTGCTTTTTAGGATGATTATTTGCAAAACCATACAAGAAATCAGGGATTCTGAAGGTAAATTAACAACCGCCGGAGGGCAAATTGGTTTTGTGCCCACTATGGGTGCTTTACATAAAGGTCATATTTCATTAATAGAGCAAAGTAAAAAGACTTGCGATATTACTATTTGCAGCATTTTTGTGAACCCAAACCAGTTTAATGATAAGAGCGATTTAGCTCGCTACCCACGTACACCTGAAGCCGACATTAAAATGTTAGAGGATGCAGGTTGCGATATTGTGTTTATGCCATCGGTAGAAGAAATTTACCCTAAAGACGATACCCGTATTTTTGATTTTGGAGTAATTGATAAAGTTTTGGATGGTGCACACCGTCCAGGTCATTTTAACGGCGTAGCACAGGTTGTAAGCCGTTTATTTGATATTGTAAAGCCCAATAAAGCCTTTTTTGGCTTAAAAGACTATCAGCAAGTTTTGGTTATTAAGAAAATGGTAGAACAATTAAACTTTAATATAGAAATTGTTGCCTGCGATATTTTACGAGAACCCGACGGTTTGGCTATGAGCAGTAGAAATACTTTATTGAGTAATGAAGAAAGAAAAGCGGCTTCATTAATTCCTAAACTAATGCAAGAGGCTAAAACACTTAGCAAGTCTATCCCTTTAGCGGATGTAAAAAGCAAATTACTAGCCGAAGTAAACACAAACCCATTGCTTAAAGCCGATTATATTGAGTTTTGCGATGCCAATACATTACAAGCTATATCTGATATAAACGCTCAAAAAACAATTTGCTTGGCTGCAATATTTTCGGGCAAAATACGCTTAATAGATAATCTATTTATTAATTGAGCTCCTTTAATAAAATACTAGTTATACAAACTGCTTTTATTGGCGATGCTATATTGGCAAGCGCCGCGTTAGAGTCTATCCATAAACAGTTTCCGCAGGCTGAACTCCATATTTTAGTTAGAAACGGAAACGAAACTTTATTTGAAAACCATCCTTACTTAAAAAAGGTTTGGGTTTGGAACAAGAAAGAAAATAAACTAGGAAATCTTTTTAAGTTAATCTCTCAAATACGTAAAGAAAATTTTGATTGGCTTATAAACCTACACCGCTTTGCAAGCTCGGGCATTATAACCGTTTTATCTAAAGCAAAAATTACGGCAGGCTTTAATAAAAACCCGCTGTCCTTTTTATTTACATATAAAGTTAAA
>DATHOW010000045.1:0-9797 GCA_035484495.1 Bacteroidia bacterium
GTTAAAGTAGCTGATCCGTTAGACATACCGGCGCAACTTGGTTGTGTTACAGCGGCAGTAACTGTAATGCTTGGCGGTGGTACTAAAGTAGCTGAGATTGTTACCGTGCAATTATTTGCATCTTTTACTGTTGCAGTATATGTGCCGCTAACCAAGTTTGCTGGGGTACAATTTACTGTGCCTGCAATATTCCAACTGTAGGTGTATGGCGATGTTCCACCGCCTGGCTTAACACATAACTGCCCATTATTTAAATTAGGACAGGTTGGGTTTATTTGCGTTGTAAAAGAAGCTGTTACTGCGAGTGGGGGAGTTAAAGTAATAGTAGCAGTATCAGTACAATTATTAAAATCAGTTGCTACAATTGTATAAGTGCCACCGGGCAGGTTTGAATCTATAGAGTTTGGACTTGCTCCGCTTACAGTTCCTATGGCAGGGCTCCAACTAAATCCGTAAGGGGGTAAACCTCCACTCTCAGTTACAGTAGCACTGCCGGTTGAGCCTACATTACATTTTGGATTAGTAGTTACTGTAAAATGAGATAAAGCAGGCGGTGCTTTAACTGTAAAACTGGCTGTTTTTGTACAATTATTAGCATCAGTAATGGTACAGGTATAAGTAAGTCCTGCTACACTACCACATAAACCGGTATATATAGATGAATTACCACCGGGAAGCACTGTTCCGGTTGCGGGCAACCACGAAAATGCATAAGCCCCTGTGCCTCCGGCAACACTAGTAACACCAACACTTCCGCTACAAGCATTAATACACGGTATATTTAATGTACCCGAAGCCGGGTTTTTTGTAAAAGTTATATCTGCGGGGCCTGCACCAATAGTAACTATATAAGTCGTCGTACAACCATTCTTGTCTTTAATAACACACGTGTGGGTAGAACTGGCACATAAGTTTAATAATGTATCATTTTTTAATGCGGCATTTCCGTCCCAAACTGTGGTATAATGAATGCCATTTGATTGAACAGGACCAAAAGGTGTACCACCTGAAGGTGATACCCAGGCGTAGCCGTTACAAGTACCAAAACAAGTAGGGGGTGTAGAATTACCATTTGCTACCACTGTGGTTGGCACAGTCATAGAAATATTTGTATCTTTAAGTACACAGTTATGTGCATCGGTAATAGTAACAGAATATGAAAGAGGTGGGGCGCATAAACCTAATATAGAATCTGAACCAAAATTACCGACATGAGTAGGGCCGGGGTTCCATTGTATTTTATATGGCAGAGTGCCTCCAATAGTAGTAAGGTTAATTTTCCCGTCACAAGCGGAATTACATGAAGGTGGTGTGGGGATAGGGAAATCTTGAATTAAGGAAGGTGCTGCAATACTTACATTTGCCGACCCCATAAAAGTACCCGCGTTATCTTTAAATACTATTGTGTATGCAGAGCCACATCCACATATATTGGATTGAGTGTAAGTGCCTACTGAAAGATTATTAGCTGGTGTTCCCGGAGGTAAACTACAAGTGTTTACAGCACTCCATGTAGCCGAATATGGAGCTCCTGCACTACCACTACAAGCAGCAGGTATAGTAAAAACAACTTCTCCATCGCACGAAGCTGCGCATTTAGGCTGATTAGTTATTGTATATGTAAAACCGCATGCTAAAGTTGAGTTGTCACCATCAGACATTCTACTAGTTGAAATTTGGTTATTTCCATTATGATAACGGGTAGGATCATTTATAGGAGCTTCAATATATAACCCTTTGTTAATTAGGGTTGATTGGTCGTTAAACCAAAGTTTGTTTTTTGCCTTAAGTACAGATTCCTTTACCTCAAGGGTAGCATTAGCACTTATGAAAATACTTCCCGAGTTAACTGCGCTATTAATTAAATTTGCTTTTCCGCTATTAAAATGCACTTCCGCATTATCAGCTGTCGAAATTGTTCCAACGTCCCAGCTTCCTGTTCCGTCAAAATATAAATTCCCCTTTAAGGTAGAAATACCAAAGTTTGCTTGTGTATTTGTTTTTGATGAAACAAGCTGTATAGCACCAAAAAACTGATTATCCATATAGGGGCTCAGTTTTATATCGCCACCAATAATTAATTTCTCATTTTGTGTTCCGTTTAAAATAGTTGGAGTTACGTAATCAGAAAAAATTAAATCTCTACAGGTAGCTCCACCAATAATATTAATAACAGATTTACCTCTAAACGAGTTTTCATCAAAATAAACATCATCGCTTGCTGTGGGGGTTTTAGTTCCACCAACACCGCCGCTTTGTAGGCTCCAGTGGTTTGGGTCATTAAAATTACCCGAACCACCTACCCAATATAACTTTTGTGCTACAAAAGCCTGTGTAAGTAACAAAGTAAGGGCTAAAAAAATACTACGTAAATGTTTACTCATATGTTAAAATAAATAATCTGCTCAGCACGAATTTAATAAAAAAACCCGAAACCATTTATCTAAAAAACCATATTTTTTACTACTGTTTTGTTGATTAAAGCTCACTTTAGTTTAAAATGAGGTAAAAACTAAAAATGTTGCGTTATATGAGGTTATAGAAAAACGTCTTTAAAAGTGTATTTTTTATAAATGCTACTTTAAAAATCCTCGTCCTCTTCTTTAGTTTTGGGTTTTCCGATGGGTTTATCGGGCCTAGTATTTTGGTTAAAATCTACTTTAAAATTTTGATCTTGCTTTTTGCTGTTTTCTTTTTTGTTCAAAGTGGTATCTTTTTTAAATAAACCAAACTCTTCATGTAGCAATTGTTTCAGGCTTTTCTTTTCATCCTTCAAATCCTGCCTTATTTTTTGTTTCATGGCTTTCCTATCATATTTAATAATAGGCTTATCTACAGTGCCTGTCATGTGTATAAACACGCATCGTTTAGATTCCGGGTCGCTTTCGTTTTCTATTAATTCTTCATCCAGTTGTTTGCTTTTACCCGGGCGTTTAGCTAAATATTCGCTCAACAATAATTTTATATGGTAATCAATAACATTGTTAAAACTATGAGTGCCCCATATATCAAGGTTTAGGGCAGAGTTACTTACTTCTGTTTTCGAAAAAGAAATAAGCTGATTTTTTATATCAACATGCGTTTTTAATTCAGAAAATTTAATGCGTTTTAATTCCTTTAACTCTATATATTTCGAAAGACTTTCTAACGAAGCAAAATCAATTAATTCTCCTTTATTAATAGTTATATCAGCCCCCACCAAAATGCTTGATAGGTCGCAAGCCAAATGGTCATTCCACGTGCCCGAAAAGTCAATTTGTGCGGTGGCTTTGCCTTGCAAATTTTTGTCAATAACAACTGTTTGCCCAAAATTATTTAACTGACTAAACATTTTATGTATATCAACATCTATCAAATTTGTAGCGCAGTTTAATTTTACAAAATTAGTATCGCTGGCATCGGCAATTCCGTTTAATGTAATGTCTCCGTCAAATGCCTCAAACGAAAAGTTCTTTGCCAATATTTTTCTGTTTTTTAACTCAAGTACACCAACAAAATTTTTAGCTGTAAAACTATTAAAGTCAATCTTATCAATATTTAATTTTATAGTTGCCGAAATGTTTTTATTTATGGCAACTATTTTTTTATTTCCTTCAGAAACCTTTTCTGTATTGCCCTCTACGGTTTTATATAAAAAATCATTTACATTAATAACGGGCGAAGTTATATCCGCATCAATGTATAAATTTTGGTTTTCTTTAAACAGATAGTTCAATAAATTAGTGGCATTCCCACTAATTTGTAAGGATGAGGTTTGATGGATTATTTTTAAATTTTCGGTATATATATTTTCGTTTTCAACACGTACTAATCCTTCTGGTACTTGAATAGTTTTGCCGTTTTTTAAAGCCACTTCTACCTCACTTAACCTAACTTTTCCGGTTAAAGAACCCGCGTCATTTTTTTTAGAAGAAAGCTCGTTGAGGTTTAATTCCGCATTCAAATCAAAATCTATATTTCCTTTAGCGGAAGCCACAGTATCCATGGGTACTAAAGAAAACAAATCTTCTAAATTGTATTTCCCCTTCGCATCAAAAGATAAGTGAGGGGCAGCAAAATTTTTAAAGGTTAAATTTCCGGTAACATAATTTTGATTTTGCTTAGCACTAATATTCTTCATCACCAATAACTCAGATTTATATTTTTCTTTGGTAAATGAGCCTGTAAAGTTTACGCTGTTAAGCCTTGTTTTTAAAGGTGTATAGGTTACGCTAGCATCTGTAATGCCAAAAGAAGATGTAATGTTTAGGTTGTTATAATCCAATAAATTTCCTTCTATGTTTGCTTCAGCATAAAAAACACCCTCGCTTTCATAGTCTTTAATTTTGCTATGAAAACTCTCTGGCAACAACGATAAAACCGATTGTATATCTATGTTTTTTCCTTTGCATAAAATTTTGCAAGGCATAACAGTATCTGAGTTTGTAAGATTTCCGTTTACCGAAAAAAACAGCTTATTTAATCCTACTTCTGCCTTGCTAATATTATAGGTGTTATTGTTTACAGTGGCACTCAAATCAATGGTTACGTTTTTGTCTTTAATATAAGTGCGCTTGTTTGATTTAACCGAAGAAATAAACCCCTTAGCGTTTAAACTAAGTTCATAGGCTGCATCAGCAAAATTGCCTGAAAAGGTCACTTCTTTAAAGCTGGATACAAACTTTAATTTGCTTTGGTAGTTTTTATAAGTAAAATCAAAATTGCTTAACTCAATTTTGTTCAACTTAAAGGCGGTTGAATTCTCTTTATTTGCAATACTTTCATCGGCTTTCCAGGCTTCATAGTTTACTTCACCTAACTCATTTACCCTAATTTTTAATGTGGCGTTTTTAATTTTTATTTGATTAATCACATACTTTTTATTCCAAATATCTTTTGCATTAAACAGCAGATAAATGCTTTCTGCTTTAAGCAGGGTGTCGTTTGGTATATCGGGTAAAGAGCCCATTATAGTAACATTTTTAAACCAAATAGCCGCCTTTGGGAAGGTTTTTAATATCGTAAAATCAATATCATCGGGGGTTATATATACTTTTACTTTCAGGTGTTTATTCAGTTCATTTACTACCTGTTCTTTTATTTCTTTTTCATATATAAGTGCTAAAGATATAGGTGTAACAAGCAACACAGCCATTATACCAACCAGCCAGAGCAAAACTTTTTTTACAGTTTTGCCCTTGTATTTAGACTCATTATTTATTGGATTAATCTCCTCGGGTTGCATTTAGGTAAATTTTGGAATTTTACAGATGCTATTGGAGCATTGAGCAACAATTTAATGAACAAACGCATAAGCATAATTTTTATTATTTTTTTTGGTGATTATATAAAAACCCATATTTTTGCCCCATAATTTAAAAAAACAAAACCAAATGAAAAAAGTACTATCATTTTTTGCAGTTGCATCTCTTGCAGTTGCTACTGTAGCTTGCGGACCAAGCAAAGCTGAAATCGAAGCAAAAGAAAAAGCAAAACAAGATTCTTTAATCGAAGTTGCTAAAGCTGATTCTATCGCTAAAGCTGCTCAAGCACAAATGGAAGCTGCTGCTATGGCTGCTAAAGCTGATTCGTTAGCTGCGGTTGCTAAAGCTGATTCTATTGCTAAAGCTGAAGAAGCTACTAAAGGCAAAAAAGGTGGAAAAAAATAATTTTTCTTCTTAGAAAATAAAAAAGCCTCATAGCAATATGAGGCTTTTTTTATGCCTTTTTGTGAGATTTTTGGATAAAAAACCTGAAATAAAAAAATGCCCCCCAATTTCTTGAGAAGCATTTCAATTTATAAGGCTGAAAACAGCTTATTACTCTACTTTAGTAACCTCAAAGCATTTATGCTCACCCGATTTGCCCAAATATTCGCTTTCCAACGTAACTAAGCCAATTTTTTTAATTTGTTCGCGGGTTAATGGCTTTTGTGTTTGCCATTTACCATCTTCAATGGTTTTTAACTCAACTTCTTTATTTAAAAGTACTTTATTAAGCTGGTTTTGGGTTAAAAACACCACGCTTTGTACATCATCTTCTTCGCTTTCTTCAGTAGCCTCATACACCGTACCCACTAATTTTAGTTTAGGCACATCGGGTTTATAAGTAAATTCTACTTCATCTTGGTTCAATTCTACGTATTCTATTCCTGTAATGTGTATCTGTGCCATAATTAATTTTTTTGCGAAAATACAAATAGCATTGGGTTTACCAAAATGCTTTAATTTAATGTTTGTAAATAAGTGTTAATGTTTGTTTCTACTCGTTGGGCTAAATCCTTGGCATCGTCACGTATAAAGGCTTCTCCTGTTATTTTTTCGTATAATTCTATATATCGGGTAGATATTTCATTTACCCATTCGTCGCTCATTTTGGGCACCGTTTGCCCGTCTTTTCCCTGAAAATTATTAGCAATCAACCACTGACGCACAAACTCTTTACTTAATTGTTTTTGAGGCTCTCCATTTTTCTGACGTTCGGCATAACCATCCAAATAAAAATAACGCGACGAATCGGGTGTATGAATTTCATCTATTAGGTAAATTGTACCATCGTTACCCAAACCAAACTCATATTTAGTATCTACTAAAATTAAACCTTGTTTAGCGGCAATTTCAGTTCCACGTTGGTAAAGGGCACGAGTATATTTTTCAAGCTGTAAATAATAAGCTTCACTAACAATGCCCTGCTTTAAAATCTCTTCACGAGATATATCCATATCGTGCCCTTCGCTTGCCTTGGTAGTTGGCGTAATTATAGGTTCAGGTAATTTATCGTTTTCCTTTAAACCTTCGGCTAATTTTACACCACATAGTTCACGTAAGCCGCTGCTATAAGTTCGTGCTGCATGCCCGGCTAAATAACCGCGTATAACCATTTCAACTTTAAAAGGTGTGCACATTTTACCTACGGTTACAACCGCATCGGGGTTTGCCATCATCCAGTTTGGTACAATATCAGCTGTAGCTTTCAAAAACTTTGATGCCACTTGGTTAAGCACTTGTCCTTTATAGGGGATGCCGCGTGGTAACACCACATCAAAAGCACTTATACGATCAGATGCTACCATTACCAGGTACTTGTTATCAATAGTGTACACATCTCTTACTTTTCCTTTATAGAAAGATGTTTGATTTTTAAATTTAAAATGGGTTTCGGTTAGTGCGTTCATGAGTTTTTGTATTGTCTTGTTTAAAAATGTATGTCGGTATATCTACTTTTTTTCAAATCATCAAGTCCTATGGGGGTTTGAGAATTCCATCCATTAACAACTTTATTAACGGAGTCAGTATAGAGGTAAGGAGAATATAAGTCGCCGGAAGAAGCACTACCACTAATATAAAAATGCCCATTGTTATCAGTTATACAACTTCCAACCGAATTGGGATTTAAGCATTCATATGGAGCTTTGTCACCTCCTCCACTACATCTGTTTAAACTAACATGCACTCCAACAAAAGGCTTCGTTCCATTATAAATATATCCCTGCCAAACAACAGTTATTTTTTTACTGCAAGTTGTATTTACAAAAACAAGCCCTAAAAAAATGGATACGATAAAAAGTCTTTTAAGTGTTTTCATTTATAATTAATTGTATCGGCAATTTACCATTTTATTTTTTCTCTTCATCATAGCGGGCAATAATTTCTTTTACCAGTTTATGACGAATAATGTCTTCTGATTGTAAATAAATAAAATCTATGCCTTTTACTTTCTCTAATAGTTGGATAGATTGTAAAAGCCCCGATGATTGATTTCTTGGTAAATCTACCTGTGTAGTATCTCCGGTAATAATAAACTTGGCGCTGGTACCCATACGCGTCAAAAACATTTTCATTTGACTTTGTGTGGTGTTTTGTGCTTCATCTAAAATTACAAAAGCATTATCAAGCGTGCGCCCACGCATAAAAGCAAGCGGTGCAATTTGTATTACCTGACTTTCTATATACTGATTTAATTTATCAGGCGGTAACATATCATACAATGCATCGTACAAAGGTTGTAAGTAAGGGTCAAGCTTCTCTTTTAAATCGCCCGGTAAAAAACCAAGGTTCTCTCCGGCTTCAACCGCCGGACGAGTAAGTATAATGCGTTTTACTTCTTTATTCTTTAAAGCTCTAACGGCAAGTGCTACGGCGGTATATGTTTTTCCACTTCCGGCAGGACCAACAGCAAACATCATATCATTTTTCAGGATAGATTTTACCATCAATTTTTGATTCTCCGTACGGGCTTTTATAGCATTACCCGTAACACCAAACAAAATAATATCGCTTCCGTTATCAACACTTTTTTCAAGCAGGTTATCACCTGTTTGCCCCAATAGCCTATCAATAGAGGCTTCGGTAAGGGTGCCTGCTTTATGATAATGGTCTGATAATAATTTCAATTTTTTTTCGAAACGAGTAATTTCAGATTCATCACCCATTAATTTCATTTCAAAACCACGCGCCACAATGCGCAGTTTCGGAAAATATTTTTTTATAGCATTTAGCTTTACATCATTAACGCCATATAACTCAACGGGTTCAAAGGCATCTATGTTTACGGTTTTTTCGCTCAAAATAAATCGGTATATTTTATTCCACACAAAATTATATATTACTTTTACAGCACTAGTTATATTTTACTAACAACATAAGCAATGCCGCTCATAACTCTTACCAGCGATTTGGGTATCAAAGACAACTACGTGGCTTTGGTAAAGGCAGCTATTTTATCGGGTGTTGAAGGGGCAAGCATTGTAGATATAAGTCACGATGTAGAAAAGTTTAATCTTACGCACACAGCTTATATTTTTGGCAATGCCTACAAATTTTTCCCTGCAGGTACAATTCATATGGTGGGGGTTAAAAGCCAGGAAACCGCCAAGCGTTTATTATATATAGAAATTGACAATCAAAAAATCATTTGTTTAGATAACGGTTTTATTACCCTGTTACCTGATGCGCACAAAGCAAAGGTGTTTTATTTTGAAGGAAAAGATTTTGAAGCAGGCTTATTTTTTTTAAAAGATGCTATGGTAAAAGCTTTGCAGGTTTTAATAACACAGCCCGAAGTAGTAAAGCCTTGCAACGATTATGTACAGCTAATGCAATTTCAGCCAACAGTTACTCCCCAATCTATCATAGGGCGTTGTTTGCATATCGATGATTTTGGTAACGTGGTAACCAACATTACCAAAACATTTTTTGAAGCAGAAAGTGCCGGACGTAAATTCAGCATTAATTTGCCTGGTGTTGAAATTGATAAAATAGTTAACGATTATGATGATGTAAGTGCCAACACGGCATTGGCTTTGTTTAACACCTTTGGTTATTTAGAAATTGCCATTAACCGAGAGAAAGCAAGTAAATTACTCTTCCCAAAAAGCATGCACACCAACACCGATTTCAATATTTCTATACAATTTGAAGATTAAATTATGATTATACGCATTGTAAAACTAAGTTTTGCCCCCGAGAAAGTAGAGACGTTTTTAAGCATCTTTAAAAAGTACGAAGAAAAAATTTCAAGCTTTGAAGGCTGCATTCAGTTAGAATTACTGAACGATATAAACAACCCTAATGTTTATTTTACCTATAGTTATTGGCAAGAAGAAGCTTTTTTAGGAGCTTATCGCGACTCAGATTTATTTAAAGATGTTTGGGGTCAAACCAAGGTGCTTTTTAATAATAAGCCTGAGGCTTGGAGTGTAAAAAGGGTTTAAATTTTCTTTTTAACAGCTTTAATTCTGTTTATACAAGTTGCATTTGCAGGTCTTATTATAAGCGATTGATTAAAACATTGCAGAGCTAAGGCATACTGTTTGTTTT
>DATHOW010000046.1:0-16034 GCA_035484495.1 Bacteroidia bacterium
AATGAATAAACTAACTATAAAATCAATTGGGGTTGTAATTCTCTCTATTGGGAGTTCTTTAATTTCTGCGCAAAACATCCGTAACAACCCAACCTCTAATCACGGAAATAAATTTGAGCAACTAGGCACTATTTTGCCTGATGCCAATGTGTATCGTGCGGCTTCGGGGGCACCGGGGCACAAATACTGGCAGCAAAAAGCTGATTATGAAATTGAAGCTACGCTTGATGAAAAAAAACTGCAACTTACGGGAAGCGAATGGATAACTTATTATAACAACTCGCCCGATAAACTTTCTTATTTGTGGTTGCAGTTAGATGAAAATCAAAACGATCCAAATAGCGAAGCAAATTATTTTGATGGAAATAAATTGACGCCTCCTTATACCGATCGTCAGGTTAAAACCGTTATGACCAAAGAAAGGTTACAAGGTTATGGCGATAAAATTATTGAGATAACAGATGAGTTAGGCAAACCAATTAAATATACCATTAACCAAACCATGATGCGCATTGATTTGCCTCAAACGCTTAACCCTGCGGGTAAAGTAAAGTTTAAGGTAAAATGGAGTTACAAAATAGTAGATAGAATTAATAATGGTGGTGCAGGCAGTTTGCGCGGCGGTTACGAGTATTTCCCTGAAGATGGAAACTATCTTTTTACTATGGCACAATGGTACCCGCGTATGTGTGTTTATTCTGATTATCAGGGTTGGCAAAACAAACAGTTTACAGGCCGTGGAGAGTTTGCACTGGTTTTTGGCAGCTTTAATGTAAAACTAACCGTACCGGCCGACCATGTTGTTTGCGGTACAGGCACTTGTTCAAACTATGCTCAAATATTAAGTGCTGCACAATTGCAACGCTGGCAAAAAGCACAAAATAGCAACGATGTGGTAGAAATTGTAACACTAGATGAAGCCAAAGCTGCTGAAAAAAATAAACCTACCACGACTAAAACCTGGGTTTTTAAAGCCGATAGCGTACGTGATTTTGCTTGGGGCTCATCACGTAAATTTATTTGGGATGCTATTCCTGCTAAGGTTGAAAAAAAATCGGTTATGTGCATGAGTTTTTATGGTAAAGAGGCTTATCCGTTGTATCGCAAATATTCGAGCAAAACAATTGCACACACTATTAAAACTTATTCAAAATATACTATTCCTTATCCGTATCCCGTAGCACAAAGTGTTGAAGCGGCTAATGGCATGGAGTACCCGATGATTTGTTTTAATTACGGACGTGCAGAAAAAGACAACACCTACTCTGAAGCTACAAAATATGGCATGCTGGGTGTTATTATACACGAAGTAGGACACAATTTTTTTCCGATGATTGTAAATAGCGATGAGCGTCAGTGGAGCTGGATGGATGAAGGCTTAAACACCTTTGTAGAATTTTTAACCGAACAGGAGTTTGATAATAATTTTCCTTCAACACGTGGCCCTGCACATAAAATTGCTGATTACATGCGTATGCCTAAAGACCAGCTAGAGCCTATAATGACTAACAGCGAAAACATTATTCAGTTTGGTCCAAATGCATATAGCAAACCAGCTACTGCACTTAATATACTGCGCGAAACCATTATGGGACGCCAGCTGTTTGATTTTGCGTTTAAAGAATATGCTAAGCGTTGGGCATTTAAACATCCTACACCGTCTGATTTTTTTAGAACGATGGAAGATGCTTCGGCAGTTGATTTAGATTGGTTTTGGCGCGGATGGTTTTACGATATAGAGCCTGTAGATATTTCATTAGATACTGTAAAAGCATTTACTATGCTAAATGGCTTAACTATGCCCATTAAAAATGATACGGCTGCGCCTGCTAAACGCGATGAATTTAACCATATAAGCAAAGTCCGTAACAAACAAGAGGGCATTAAATTTTTGGTAGATGTTGATACAACCCTGCGCGATTTTTATTACTACTACAAACCCGAAGTTGACACCGTAAAAAAAATAACCAATCGTTATATGAATTTGGATACACTTAGCGATTCGGCTTACGCAACCATTAAAAATAAATATTTTTATGAGTTAAAATTTAGCAACAAAGGTGGTTTAGTAATGCCTATTATTATTCAATGGAATTATAAAGACGGCACGGTTGAAATTGAGCGCATTAATGCTTATGTATGGCGCAAAAACGAAAAGCATGTAACCAAAACCTTTGCTAAAGAAAAAGAAGTTGCCTCTGTTTTATTAGACCCTTATAAAGAAACGGCAGACATTAACGAGAAGAACAACAGCTGGAATATAAAAGAAGCCCCATCTAAATTTGATGTGTTTAAAAGCAACGCTAATGGGCGTGGGCAAAGCATAGGCGGAAACCCTATGCAGAAGGTGAAGGGTAAATAGTGCTATTTTTTATTTCTAACAATAAGCTATTTTATTAGTAACAAGCTTTTCATTGCAAATTACCTTTACTTTGCATACATTAGATTTTGTAATTAATAAAGAGTTATGCAAGAAGAAAAAAATCCTATTGAAAACCTTACGAATAATTTAAAGGAGTACGTTAACACACGTTACAATATTGTTACACTTACCGTAACGCAAAAAGTAGCCGTTATTGGTTCGCAAACAACTGCCTTAATTTTAATTGGCATGATGGTGAGCCTGTTTTTATTGTTTATAAATTTTGCGGTTGCCTTTTACTTATCATCTGTATTAAATAATAATTATGCAGGCTTTTTTATTGTAGCGGGTTTTTACTTACTGCTTACTTTAATTCTTATTATTGGCAGAAAAAAACTGATTGTAACTCCTTTAAGAAACCTTATTGTAAAACAAATTTTAAACGATGAGCATGTCTAAAATAACCACTTACGAGGAGCTTACACTTCGCATAAACCAACTTAATGGTATAAAAGATGCGCAAGAAATTGAGCTGAAAAATAATTTAAATCAGGTTTATCAAAAGTTTCAATTAAAAAATATTTTAAAAGAAACCGTAAGAGATTTAGCTAATGATGCCGAGTTTAGAGGAGATGGATTTAAAGCTGCCGGTAACATGGCTACCGATTTTGTGGTGGGACGATTGTTTAATAAAAACAATACGATAAGAGGGTTTATAGCCACTTTGTTAATAGAAAAACTGGTAACACCACTCATTACAAATAATAAAGACAAAATACTTTCTTTTATAAGCGATTTGGTTTCTAAGTTTGGGCACAAAAAAGAGGAGTAAGCTCGAATAAATTATAATTCTGTTTTCGGATAATGAATGTCATATCGCTCTAACTCTTTTACTACGCTGCGTAAAATGCAGTAGTTTTTATACCATTTTTTATCTGCGGGAATTATTTGCCAAGTTACATCTTCAGAACATTGTTGAAATACAAACTCGTATGCTTTTCTATATTCATTATGTTTAGAGATAGCCAAAATGTCTTCTTTTTGATATTTCCAACGTTTGTGCTCATCTGTTTTTCTGTCTTTTAATCTTTTTACTTGCTCTTTATGCGATACGTGCAAATAAAACTTTAAAACAATTGTATTGTCATTTACCAAGCCTCGTTCAAAAGCATTTATTTCTTCGCAGCGTTCTTTTAATTTATCATCGGTAACCGATTTATCTACTAATGGCACTAAGATGCTTTCGTAATGCGAACGATTGAATAATTGAATCATTCCTTTTTCGGGACACTCTTTAATAACACGCCATAAAAAATGGTGTAAATTTTCTTCGGCTGTTGGCACTTTAAATGATTTTACGTTACAACCCGCAGGGTTAATGCCCGAAAAAACGTGCTTAACCGCACTATCTTTACCCGAAGTATCCATGCCCTGCAACACAATTAAAACGGCGTACTTGCGTTGGGCAAATAATTTATTTTGTATGGTGCTTAGTTTTTCTACTAAGCGTATAATTTCTTTTTTGGCTTTCTCTTCTGTTATTTTTTCTTTAGGTAAGGTTGAAATACCATTTAATTTTATGGGGTTCTTCATGTTTAATGGCTTTGGTTTATACTGTTTGCATTAAATACAATAGTACAGTTAAAAGCATGGTTGCCATTAACTTTTAACTTAACTTAATAGTTTCTCTTAAATAAGCCTATATATTTAAAATAAGTGATTAACTGATTTAGCCACCAAATAAGCTGCACCCGCAGCAGCAATGCCAATTAGGGTTACTTTAAGTGCCCCACTTAACGGCGCTTGCCCTGTAACCTTAGCTTTAAAATAACCAAACACAAAAAGACAAATAACCGTAAGTATAGCAGATACCAGTAAACCTTTTTGTGGTGTATCGGTAAAAAAATAAGCAGTTAGCGGAATTAAGCCTCCCACAATGTAAGAGATGCCAATATTTGCCGCGCTATTACGTGCGCGGTTAGCATCGGGTTCTTCTAAACACAATTCGTATTTCATCATAAAGCGCACCCATTGGTCTTTGTTACCGGCTAACTCATCGGCTACTATATTTTGTGCGTTTTTACTTAAACCAAATTCGGCAAGGGCTTCTCTTACTTCTTGTTTTTCTACTTCGGGTTTTTCTACCACCTCTTCGTACTCGCGTTTAAGTTCGGTGGCATAATGCTCTTGTTCTGTTTTACCGGCTAAGTAACCGCCTAGTCCCATAGCAATACTGCCTGCAACAATTTCGGCAATGCCGGCTGTTATAACAATATTATTGCTTTGTACCGCACCGCTTAACCCTGCGGCTAAGGCAAAAGGCACGGTTAAGCCATCGCTCATGCCAATAACAATATCAGTTATAAAGGCCGAGCTTTTTAAATGTTTTTCTGTATGCTGCATTTATTTAATTAGTGCTTTGAAAATAGGTAAAAAAAAGGAATATAATTTTTAATTTTTTATCCTCATTTAATGCTCGTAAAAACAAATTGTTGTACTTTTATTCTTCAAAAAATTAATAAAATGAAAAAAATATTATTTATCGTGTTGCTTATTTGTATGAAGCAACTAAATGCACAGGTTTGTTTTAAAGCCGCGCAAACGGACACTACTGTTCTTTATAGTACAGCTTACTCGGTACGAGATGCAGATTTTGACCACAACGGCATCCCCGATATGGTGGCTGTTAGTTGCAGTTTAACCTACGTTGCCAATGTAACGGTTTATATGAATTATGTGCCATCTACGGCAAATTTTAGTACTACAAATTCGTACTCATTAACATCTAACTCAAGTCCATCAGACTTAGCTGTGGCCGATTTTGATGGCGATGGAAAACAAGATGTGGTAACTGTAAACAACGGCACATCTGATGTATCTATTTTACAGGGTAATGGAAATGGGACTTTTGGCACAGTTACTAATTTTACAACAGTTACAGGTCCTAAGGAGGTTGCCATTGCCGATTTTAATGGAGATAGTAAGATGGATATGGTTGTAATAAGTAATTCATCTAACAATATGGCGGTACATTTAAATACAAGTACCGGGTTTGGTGTATTTAATTTTGCAGCACCAACAACCTATACTATTAATAGCCCTTATGCGGTTACCACAGCAAATTTTGATGGAATTAATAAAGTTGACATTGCGGTTGCAAGCAATAGCAGTAATATGGTAGCCCAATTTTTAAATACAGGCTCGGGTACTTTTGGTGCTGCAACTACTTATACGGTGGGCTCATATCCGTACGACCTTGTTACAGGCGATTTTAATAAGGATGGAAAAATTGATATTGCAACGGCAAACTTTTATGGATATAACCTATCGGTGCTTTTAGGAACAGGTACGGCAGGTAGTTTTACAACCGCAGTAAATTATTCAACCACAAACGGTGTATATCCTTTAGCAATTATTACAATTGATTTTGATAGCGATGGAAACCCCGATTTAGCTACAGTTGGTACCAACTCTTTCTCGGTAGCTTATGTTGAAGTTTTTATGGGCACAGGTTTAACGGCGGGTACTTTTGGTACAGCTATTTCTTTTCCTGCAACAGCAAGTTATGGCGCTCAAACAACACTTATTGCGGGCGATTATGATGTAGATAACAATCCTGATTTAGCATTTTCTCAGTATAGCTATAGTACAATAGCCATGTATTTAAATGCTCAACCAATTATTAGTGGTGTTAACACTATTTGTGCCGGCGCATCAACTACATTAACAGCTACTAATTCGGGGTCATATAGTTGGAGTGCAAATGCGGGTAGTGCAAATACGGCATCGGTATTGTTAACGCCAACCGGCGGTACAGCAACTTATACTGTGGTGGGTACTACGGGTACCTGTTCGGCATCTGCGGTGCAAACTGTTACGGTAAATAGTTTGCCGGCTATTATTACTATGGCAACACCAACGGTGGCTTGCTTGGGTTATAGCGTTACTGTAAGTGCTGCTAATGCACAAACGTATACTTGGAGCACAGGTGCAACAACGGCTACCATAACACCATCGCCAACGGTAGCAACTACATACACCGTTACAGGAGCAGATGTACACGGTTGTGTAAACACAGCTACTATTTTTGTACCGCTTAATGTGCTTGATAATGTTAGCGGAACTATTTATGACACCACTACAACAACTACAACACACACAGTTTCTGCCGGCGTTGTGTATTTGTATCCGTATCAAGCTACATCAACCGCTGCAATTGATACTACCGGACTGCTTACACAAGCAAAATATACAACTATAAGTAATACAAATGGCAGTTATTTATTTAGTCAGGTTAAGCCCGGTAATTATTACATAGAGGCTTTTGCCGATACAAATACATATCACGGTGCGGTGCCAACTTATTTAAGTACAAGGCCTAATGCTTATCGTTGGGATTCGGCCAGTGTTGTTGCCCATGCAGGTTGTAACAACGCAACCGATGCAGGGCATGACATTACTATTGTAGAATTACCTGCCTTACATGGTACCGGAGTTATAAGCGGTACAATTACTGCCGATGCAAGCTTTGGGCATCGTTATGCCAGCGGCGGCAACAATAGTGTTATGGGTGCACCTATAAGAGGCATTGATGTTAAACTAGGCAGAAACCCAGGTGGTGGTTGCGCAGCACGTACTAAAACTAGTGATTTAGATGGAAGTTACCAATTAACAGGCTTAGATACAGGCAGATATGATATTTATGCTGATATCCCCAATTTTGGAATGACAGTTATTTTAACGGCTACCATAACTGCGGCAGTGCCACAAAGTTTACATAATAACTATTGTGTAGATTCTGTAAACATTGGTTTATGTGCGCCGCTTGTGGGCATTAAACAAGTAGCTGTTAACAGCTCGCAGGTTAGCGTTTATCCTAACCCAAGCACAGGGCATATTACGGTTTCTGCTTCGCAAAAAATAGATGAGTTAAAAGTATTAGATATACTTGGTAACACGGTTTATGCAACTAAACTTAGTGATAAAGAAACTACTTTGTATATCGAAAATAGTGGTGTGTATTTTGTAAGCCTGGTTACCGGTAACCAAACAACTATTAAAAAAGTTATTGTAAATAAGTAATTATTATTTACTTAGTTTTAAATGCAAAGCCCATAATTTATTGTGGGCTTTGTTGTTTTATAGTATCGGGTAAATAACTTAATAGTGTATTATTTTATAACAGAAACAACACCGCTGTACTGATGTGGCTTACCTCTATTATCCTTTAATTCAACTTTCCAAACAAAAATATCTTCTAATACGGCATCTTGCTTTTCGCTTATTTTACCATCCCAACCTTTTGTATAATCTTTACTTGTAAAAACTTTATTGCCCCATCTGTCAAAAACCAACAGGTTAAAAGATGCAATATCCCACCCGGTTCCTAATGGTAAAAAATGTTCGTTTAAATGGTCGGCGTTTGGAGTAAAACAATTGGGCGCATAAAAAGAAAAGGCTTCTTTTACGTGTACAATATGAGTAACGGTGTCTTTACAGCCTCTCGAATCAACAACAGTTAAACTAACAGGAAAATCGCCAACCGAAGAATAAATATGAGATGGGTTTTGGGATAGAGAAAATGCATTATCTCCAAAATTCCATTGGTAACCGGCACCTGCCGGAGATTGATTTATAAAAGAAATAGTAGGGCTTAACTCATCAAGATAAAAATCGGCAGATGTAAAACTTGCTTGGGGCATATTAAAAACGGTAACTAAATTATTTCCTTTTATAGTTTGTGAGCAACCTTGCGTTGTTGAATAAGTAAGACTTACATTATAATTACCCGGCTGATTATAGCAATGCTGTGGGTTTTGTAAAATACTGGTTGTATGGTCACCAAAATTCCACAACCAAGTATTTATGTTAGTATAAGTGGGTACACTAAAATTTACGCAAAAAGTTGGGCAACCCGATACAGCAGGCGGAAGGTTTAATACCGGGACATTATTAGTAATTATAATAACTGCTCCCGTATCGCTAGCGTTATTTGCCGTACAACCATCAGAAACAGTTACCGTGTAAATTGTAGTTTGTTGAGCCGATACTGAAATTTGTATGCCAACTAAATCACCCGGCATCCAATTAAACGTATAATTTCCGTCGCCACCGCTTGCATTAGCACTAATTGTCACATTGTGCCCTGCGCATGCCGAAGTATCTCCTATTGAAACATGTAGTGGAGCTAGTAAAGTAACTGAAACTACCGAAGCG
This sequence comes from Bacteroidia bacterium, assembly GCA_035484495.1. GTDB lineage: Bacteria > Bacteroidota > Bacteroidia > B-17B0 > Aurantibacillaceae > PALSA-968. The sequence continues at coordinate 8,579 of DATHOW010000046.1, forward strand.
GGAGATGGGCAATTATTAGCATCTGTTGCTATAACTGTATAAGTACTATTTATGGTTGGTGTTATACTGTATGTTTGTCCGGTATATATTCCATTCCATGTATAACTATAAGTGCCCACGCCACCAATTGCCTGAGCGGTTAATTGAGTTGCTTGCCCAACACAAGCTGTTATGTTGGTTGTTGTAACGGTAATGGGGTTAGGTTGTATAATAGTTACCGGCAAACTTTGCGAACAGCCATTGGCATCGGCAACAGTAACGGTATAATTACCGGCTCCGGTGGTGAAGGTAGATGCACTACTTCCGGATGGAGACCATGTATATGAAAACGGACTAGCGCCTCCAACTATACTTGCGGTAGCTGTTCCATCAGTTCCTCCATTACAACTTACGCTTGTTGTACTTACGGTTACACTGGCTGTTCCTGTTGCTAAAATATATTCTGCTCGGTAAGAAACACCTAAGCCGCTTTCGTTTGTTTTGGTTAAAGAACAGTTATTATTAAAATTTGGGTTAATTGTTGTCCACGAAAGAATTGCATTATGGGTTCTGGATGCTATGACATGACAGTTGGCACTACAATAATTGGTAAAAGCCGAAAAATCTTCTCCAATATCATAATTGCCTGTAGTGTCGGTTAAAAACACACCATAATAATTGTGTAGGGGAGATGTTAAACCCGTAGTAACATTTGGTAGAGAAGCCACTCTATAAATATGTGCCCCCGCAGGATTTGTTGTTACGTTTGAAATTGTAAAAGCATCGCCTGTTGCATATTGTAAGGCTAGTGTTTGAGCCGCCCAGGTGGTGGCCGGATAAACATTGGTTGCCGTATCGCCAATAGGGGCCGAAGAATAATGCCAGCTGGTTGCCGGAAAACTTCTTAGTGTTCCATTATATCCGTTTCCGGTAAGGTCGGTAAGTGTTGTTCCTGCATTAGTATCAAAATTATAATAACCTTGTAACCCTGTTTGAATTGGGTTTATTTTTCGGCACATATTATCCCTTATTTGTGTTTGTGTACGGGGTGTTGTCCAAAATCGTACCTCATCTATATCGCCTGCAAAGTGTCTTCCTAAACTTCCCGAATTATTATCCCCCCAATATCCCCATGCACCAATAGTAATCATATCTGTAACACTTCCGGTTTGAGGCTGTATGGGTTGTGTTGTAGGGTTAGTATTATTTTGTAAAACGCCATTAATGTATAATTGCATTCCTAAAACGGGGTCTATAACACCTGCTACGTGATACCATACATTTGCCTGCCAGCTATTTGAGTTTGATGTTACGGCATAATATGTGCCACTTCCTACCCTTCTATAAAAAACAAGATTCCCTTGTGAATTAGGCCAACTAACATCAGGTATATAAAAAGCAAACTCGTTTGTATTATGTCCATCGCCGTTATTAAAATCCCTTGCAATTAATGAAGAAACACCTGATGTGTTTTGATTTATTAAAGTAGTTGGTTTAAACCAAAACTCAATAGTACGGCAATTAGCTGCAACGATATTTCCTAAATCTACACACTGGCTGTTTCCGTCATAAGTAAGTACATTTCCGCTGCCTTGTGCTAAACCAAGTTGTAGTGTAATAATAAATAGTGAAAAATAAAAAAATCGCATGTTGTCAGTATAAATAAAGTTAGACCTTCTGCCTTACAAACACAAACAACGATAAAAGGTGATATTTATTGTGGCAATTACATCAGTTGTTATAAAAACCGAATAATATTTTATATTTGCTTTAAACTAAATTTACTCTGTGAAACAACTTATATTTGTTCTATTATCCGTTTTATTTTCGTTTACTGCATTAGCGCAAGACCCTTTAGAAGATAAAATTGCCGACTTACTTAAAACCAACGATTACAAAGATGCTGTACCCGTATATCAAAAGTTGGTAAAAAAGCATCCCGATAACGAGGAGTACAAATATCAACTGGGTAAATGTCTTTTAAAAACGCATGGCGATAGAATGCAAACTATTAGTTTGTTTGAAGCCTCGATAGCCCAACGTAAACCCGATGCCGAAGCTTTTTATTATATGGGGCAGGCCTACCAACACAACTTGCAGTTTGATAAAGCAATGGATGCTTACAATAATGGTAAAGCCCTTGCATCAAAAACGCTGCTTGCAAAAATTGAACGCCAAATTGAAACTTGCTTGCACGCTAAGGAGCTAATTAAATATCCTATAAACGTAACTTTTACAAATTTGGGTAGCTCGGTTAATTCGGCCTTTGCAGATTATTATCCCATTATTCCTGACGACGAATCGTTTTTAATTTTCACCTCACGCCGACCTGAAAAGGCAGCCAGTCGCCCCGAAATGGATGGCTATTTTCCGTCTGATATTTACACAGCTTTACCTAAAGATGGCAAATGGATTGAATCAAAAAGTATAGGCACACACATTAACACCCATTATGATGAAGAGGCTGTGGGGCTTAGTCCGGATGGAAAAAAACTATCAGTTTATGTTGACCACATTGATAGTTCGGGAAACCTGTATATAACAGAGCCTAACAAAACCGCAACCGGCTTTAAAAAAATAGAAAGGCTTGATGAAAAAATTAACGAGGGTTTTGAATCTACGGGCTCAATGAATGATGCAGGTGATGTGTTTGTGTTTTCAAGCAATCGTAAAGGTGGGCTAGGGGAGAACGATATATACATTATCCGCAAACTATCTAACGGAAATTGGGCTTTGCCGCAAGATTTGGGCGCAAACATTAACACCAAGTATAACGAAGATTTTCCGCACCTTACTAAAGATGGTAAAACACTTTACTTTGCATCAGAGGGGCACTCGAGCATGGGAGGTTACGACCTTTTTAAATCGGAATGGAACGATGAGCAACAGGCGTGGAGCGACCCGCAAAATTTAGGTTACCCCATAAACGACACCTACGATAACGAAAACATATTTTTTGTAGGCGATGGCGCTTATGCTTATGTATCTACCATTAAAGATGGCGGCTTGGGCGATAGAGATATTTATAAAATAAAATTTAACGAGGTTGATACACGCTACTGTATTATTACGGGTTATGTAACCACATCCGATTCATCAGATGCAAGCATTAAAATTTCTATTCGCGCATCTAAACCCGAAACTAAAGAAGTGTTGAAATTTGTACCTGTACAAAAAACAGGCAAGTACGTAATGGCATTAACGCCCGGTAATTATACGTTAGATATAGCGGCCGATGGTTATGAAGAAGTAATAACCACGTTTGCCATTTACGATTTACCCTTTCAACCCGAAAAAACAAAAGATTTTTCGCTGAAGCGAAAGCCCTAAAAAAAAGCATTTTATTGTTTAACTATCTCTTGTTATTTCAAGTGAAGGGAGAAATCTTTATTTGGGATTAGATTTCTTAGGCTCTCTATATAAAGTGGCACAGTTTTTTTATTTCCTATATACCCCACACAAAGTTGTACCAGTTATTTGGTGGCTTGTGATATACTTAGAGATACTTAAAGCCAACTAAGTCTATCTTCCATTAACTTTGCATATAATTAATGGCAGAATAATTTTGAAAAAAATAACTTTATCAGTACTTGATTTAGCGGTTGTGTCTGAGGGCGACAGCGTTTCAGACGCTGTTAAGCGAACAGTTGAAGTGGCGCGCCACGCAGAAAAACTGGGCTATAAACGCTTATGGCTGGCAGAACATCATAACATGGAGCACATTGCCAGTTCGGCAACCGCAGTTTTAATTGGGCACGTTGCAGGCTTAACAGCAGGTAAAATTCGTGTGGGCTCAGGTGGCATTATGTTGCCTAATCATAGTCCCTTAGTAATTGCCGAGCAGTTTGGTACACTAGCCAGCATTTACCCTAATAGAATTGATTTAGGACTTGGCAGAGCACCCGGCACAGACCAATTAACGGCTGCTGCATTACGCAGAAATAACAATGCTCAGCATTACGATTTTAAGGCAGAGATACAACAGTTGCAAACCTATTTTAGCATCGAAAACAAAACAGCTAAAGTGCGAGCCTTTCCGGGCGAAGGTGTAAATGTGCCAATTTGGATTTTGGGCTCAAGTACCGATAGTGCTTATTTGGCAGCGCAAATGGGCTTGCCCTATGCGTTTGCTGCACATTTTGCGCCTGCACAATTTAAAATGGCCATTGATATTTATAGAAAAAACTTTCAGCCTTCTAAGAGTTTAGAAAAACCTTACGTGTTAGCTTGCGTAAACGTAATTGCTGCCGATACCGATACCGAAGCCGAAACACTATCAACTTCGCTTTACAGAGCATTTTTGGGCATTATTACCAATATGCGCATGCCTTTGCAGCCACCTGTACCGTTGCCTGCTATTTTCAATCACCCCGAAATACAACAAGCTTTGCAAACTATGTTATCCTGCACGTTTATTGGAAGCAAACAAACGCTGCAAAAAAAATTAGCTGCCTTTATTGAAGAAACCAATATCGATGAATTAATGGTTTCAACACACATTTATGATAAGGAGGCAAAATTAAAATCGTATTCTATTTTACACGAGGCGTTAAACCAAGCGTAAAATATTTTTTCTTAAAAAGTTTTTTTGTTAGTGGAGTTACTATGCCCTTGTTGGTGTTATCACGCTTTGTCATTTCGAAGGAAGAATGACTGAGAAATCTTTATTTGGGATTAGATTGTTTGCAAATACAGATTTCTCCCTCCGGTCGAAACGACAAGGCGCGAGGATTTACCGGAACGCTTTACTTACTCTTTAAACACCTAACCCTTGGGTCATCACCATCCTCGCGTAGCACAACTTTAGAGTGTAGGAGTTGCACAGCCTCAGCCGAATCTTTTACTTTGCTAGCACTGCGTTGTAACATCTCTGCTTCAAACTCAGTTAATACACATTTCCTTACTCCAACTTCTCTCCAGTTAGATAAGGGTCTGCATCCTTTTAATATCCCCCTGGCAAGTGCTAGTGCATCTAGCAGGGCTTGGTTAGCTCCCTGTCCTTTAAACGGACTCATGGGGTGAGCCGCATCTCCAATTAGCGTTATTTGCCCACCTTTTGCTAACAATGCAGGCTCAAGTAATTCTCGGTCATACACCGGATAGCCCGAAACCTGAGCGGCTAAAGTAGCTGCCATAATTTGCGGAATAGGATTGTGCCATTGCGTTCTGCGGCACGCTTCTTCCTTAAGTGCTTGAGCTCCTAGTGCACTCAAAGCCTTAGCTTCATTTTCTGGCATAGGGAAACTAAGTTGCCACATTACCGAGTTAGATGAATAAGGCATCATGTAAATTCGCTCGTTGCCATTTACAGTTTGAAACACCGTAGCCGAATCAAGCAAAGGACTATCAAGATCTTTGAGTTTCTCTAAAGGACATATACCCAATATAACAATACAACCCAGGTAACGTAAAGGGCTAACATCTTCACCAATCAGCAAACTTCGCACAGTACTACGAATTCCATCGGCACCAACCACAATATCAGCCCTGGCGTTTTTCATCTCTCCGTTCACTTCAAAATTCAGCTCAACACCCTTGCCCGCACAATCTTTAAAATTTATTAATTGATGTCCCCACTGCACGGCATCATGTCCACCTAGTTGTTCAAGCAACGCTAGGCGCAAAGCCTGTCGTGCTATATGTACATTGGTGCGCTTAGGAGCTGGTTTTGCATTTAACAGCATCCTTGCTCTCATTCCCCATTCACTAATTACTTTTCCTTCTGTATTATGAACCACATGGTTTGTAGAAGCCACCCCTTCTTTTAACGAAAAAATGCCCAAACCCTTAATAGCATTACTAGCTTGTTGCAAAGTGAGTCCATAACCCTGCGACCTAGCATCAAAACTGTTATCGCGCTCATAAAGGGTAAACGGAATTTTGCGATGCAAACAAGCCACAGCCAAAGCCACGCCTCCTATGCCGGCACCAATAATGGCAACGTGCGGGTAAGTTTCTGTATCTGCTATAGGATAACTGGCAGCGTGAATTAAGCCCGACCCATTACAATCTGAACATAAATAAAGAGGACCCTTAGGACGAACGGGAGCTGTTCCTTCGCCATTTGTTTTTTCAAATTCAGCTAATGCCATTTGGTAGTGTAGTCGTACTTTCTTGCCGAGCCTTCGGTTTTTTTTTCCGCGCCCCTTACATTCTTTACAAATACTCCAGCTAGCCTCTTTATTTTCCACCGTTTTCAATCTTCTTTGTTTAACCTAACCGTTACGCGTCTTGCAAATGTTGGTGTTATCACCCACAAAAATAATGTATAAGCATATAAAAACAAAACCCCTGCAAACATCAATATTTACAAGGGTTTTAAAGGTGATGGAGGTTACTAACCAAATATCGAATCCCTTAACCCAACATTTACAAATTTTGTTGAGTTTAAAATCTTATTCATTAGTAGAATATTTAGCACCAATAGTAGCAATTGAGGTCTTTTGAGCAACTTTACAAGTAAACAAAAAGAAGCTTAGTTATTTATAATAATACGCTTAACCGTTTGAGAACCGTTAGCGATTATTTTTATAAAGTAAACACCACTCGGTTGCGCACTTAGGTTAATGTTGGTAGTTTTTCCGTTAGGAATAACAGACATTAATTCATTACCAAATATATCAGTTACCATAATAGTGTTTGCATGCTCGCTTGTTGTAATTACAAAACTACCGTTGTTTGGGTTTGGGTAAATACTAATTTGATTAGCATTAGCTGTATGTTGTTCTATCCCCACGGTAGTAACACTTACACAAGCACTGGTGTCGGTGCAGGTTGTATTGTTTACAAAAACTTTGTAATTGCCATTTGCAGTTGCCGTGTATAATTGAGCTGTTGCCCCTGCAATAGCCGTGTTGTTAGCACAATTAATCCATTGGTAAGTAGCACCAGATAAATTGGCTTTAATTACAACACCATTTAATGTAGTGCTGTTATCAGGTAATGCATTTACAACAATAGTTTTTGTGGCTGTATTACTGCAATTATTTCCATCTGTTCCGGTAACGGTATACGTGTTAGTCCCTGTTGGAGGAGTAAACCCAACTCCATCTGTAACACTTCCTGTCCAAACATAGATAGATGCACCCCCACCCCTTAAGGTGGTGCTGCCTCCGGCACATAAGGTTAAAGTAGTGGCGCTTGCCGTTACGTTTGGTAATGAATTTACATTAATGGATGTAGTTGCTATGTTATTACAACCGTTGGCATCAGTAGCGGTTACGGTATAGTTTGTGGTAACTGTTGGTGTTGCACTTATTGAAACTGTTGTAGCATTTGTACTCCATGTATAAGTTGTTGCTGTGCCACTTGCGGTTAAAGTTGCCATTATGCCTGCACAAACTGTTGGCGAGTTTATAGTTACGGTTGGCAATGAATTTATGGTAATATTACTTCCGTTATCGCTCCCCGTAATAGTAGGGCTGCTGCTTACTACTCGTATTCTATAAGCACTTCCTGCGGTGGTGAGTGTAGGAAT
>DATHOW010000047.1:0-28581 GCA_035484495.1 Bacteroidia bacterium
CTCAACAGCCGATGCTATTGAGATGGGTGGAGTAATGATGCCATCCGCTAATAAAGCACTTCCACCAATAATGGCCGGGGCAATTAACCATTTAATTTTAAAACGACGTACTAAGGCATATAAAGCAAAAATTCCTCCCTCACCTTTGTTATCGGCCTTAAGAGTTAAAAAAACGTACTTTAAAGTTGTTTGTAAAGTAAGTGTCCAAAAGATACAAGAGATGCCTCCTAATATAATATCAGTTTGAATGGCCTCGCTACCAATAATGGCATTCATTACGTACAGCGGAGATGTACCTATATCTCCATAAATAATTCCTAGAGTAACTAAAAGACCACCAAGTGAAACTTTGTTGATGTGGTCGGTATGGGTGGTGCTCACGGTGGAGTTAATTTTTTACAGGCACAAATGTAAAAGAAAAAAACACGCCCCCTGTTTAAATTAGCTGAATTATTTTAGTTGGCATATAGATATTGCTTATTGGCTACTAAATGAAAATAAAAAACCCTCACCAAAATGGTAAGGGTTTTTAAAAATTATGATACTAAAATTATTTAGTAACGATAAATTTGCTAAACATTTTGTTTCCGTTAGCATTGATAGAATACATGTAAGAACCTGCTTCTAAATTTGATACATCAACAGAGATAGCATTTTTACCAGCTACAACATCATTGTTTTTAATTGTTTTAACAATTTTACCAGTAATATCATAAACTTGAATTTCAACTGTTGCAGGTTTTGCCACAGCGAAATTAATATTGATTGAAGTGTTTGCAGGATTTGGAGAAGCTGCATAAATGCTTAAATCGCCATGTCTAACATAATCATTAATGCCAGCACTATTGATATCAATTACCGGGAAAATCATTAAATCAATATTATTTGCGGCTCCAAAAAGGTCTTTAATAGGCGACCATTGTACTTGGGTTCCTACTGTAGGAATCACATATGTTGTGCTTATCCACGATAATGAATCTGCAGAATTAGAAGAACAGCCTACTTTTGTAGTTAAAACAGACATAGTATCTTTATCTGTACCACCTATAGCAGGAACTGTTACCGCCGCAAAGAAATTAGCATTAGCAGCAACAGCTACCGGAGTAGCAAAAGAATAACTTACGTAACCTTGTGCAATAGTAGTAGCAGTCATAGCACTATGATAAGCAGGCATAGCTACAGCAGCACTTGTTCCTAAAGCAGCGCCTGTAACTTTGTTTGAAGTTCCACTATAAATACTAGCCGAGGTAGTAGTAACTGTTCCTGACCCTGCACCTGGCAGTACTAACACATTTGTAATTGTTGCCGCAGCAGAACCTACATTATATTTTTGCGCAAGCCCACTAGTAGTTGCAGTAACAGTAACAACTGTACCGACATTATATGTAAATGTTTGAGCTATGGCAGTACCAAAAGCAAATCCTGAATCACGAGTTGAATAAGCTAAGTAGTTATGCAAACCATTTGCTATTCCACAAGCAGTTGCAGTAGAAATAGATGTAGGTCTTAGTGTGTCAATTGTTATAGAATAAGTAGATGCTACCTGTTGGCTCATTTTGCTTGCCCAATTAGTGTTAACATTTAAATCTTTTCCTATTACTTGCGTAGTTTTTAATTGTTGTGCATTACCTGCAAAAGCAGCAATCACTAACCCTAGTGTAAATAATTTTTTAATCATTTTTAATTTATTTTTAAGTTTACGCCAAATGTACTTATTTTTTAGTACCAAAAAACTTAATTTAACACAATTCCATGCTAATACACAAAAGCCATATCACATCTAAACTACCAAATGTTGGTACTACTATTTTTGCAACCATGAGCAAGCTAGCGCAAGAAAACAAAGCCATCAACCTTTCGCAAGGGTTTCCCGATTTTTCGTGCTCAGATAAGCTAGTTGAATTGGTTAATCATTATATGAAAGGTGGCTTTAATCAATATGCGCCTATGCCCGGTGTGTTGCCCTTAAGAGAGCAAATTTCTATAATGGTTGAGGATTTATACAAAACCTCTTACCACCCTGAAAGCGAAATAACAATTACAGCCGGGGCTACACAAGCCATATATACAGCTATTTCAGCTTTTGTAAAAGAAGAAGACGAAGTAATTATATTTGAACCTGCCTACGATTGCTATACCCCTGCCATTGAAATAAATGGTGGAACACCCATTTATGTTCAATTAAATCCAAAAGATTTTTCGATTGACTGGAATGCAGTAAAAAAAATAATTAGTCATCGTACTAGGATGATAATTATTAATAGTCCGCATAACCCCAGCGGAACAGTACTTTCAGCTAAAGACATGGCTGAACTAGAAAAACTGACCCACGATACTGATATTATTATTTTAAGTGATGAAGTGTATGAACACATGTGTTTTACCGAAGAACCTCATCAAAGTGTGGCACGTTATAAAAATTTAGCTGAGCGCAGTATTTTGGTTTCTTCTTTCGGGAAAACGGTACATACAACCGGCTGGAAAATTGGTTATGTATGCGCACCTAGCAATTTAATGGCAGAATTTAGAAAAGTACATCAGTTTTTGGTGTTTGCCGTTAACCATCCAATACAATTGACTTTGGCTGATTTTTTAAAAGATAAAGACACTTATTTAGACGTTAAAAACTTCTATAAACAAAAACGCGACCTCTTTATTAAGCTCATAAAAGGTTCCAAATTTTCATACGAACAAAGTACGGGCACTTATTTTCAATTATTAAAATACGATGCTATTAGTGACGAAAAAGATGTTGATTTTGCTATACGTTTAACCACGGAACATAAACTGGCGTCTATCCCCTTATCGGTTTTTTATCATGAAAACATTGATAATAAACTATTGCGCTTTTGCTTTGCTAAAAAAGATGAAACATTAGAAAAAGCTGCCGAAATTTTGTGCAAACTTTAAACTACCCAATTAACTGAACTTCTTTAAAATTAAACTTCAGCTCTTCGTTCTGCTCGGTAGTAAGTATCAATAAGCCACTTTCTTCAACTTTAGTGATTTTTGCGGCAAAAGTTTTCTCTTTTGATTGGTAAACAGCCCACTCATCAAACTTATAAAGTTGTTTAAAATAAGCCTGACTTATTTTTTCAAAATTATTTTGTTTAAGAGCCAAATAAAGTGCCTCAAAATGCTTGCAAAAACCATGAAGTATCTCCTTTAAATCAAAATCTTTTTGAAGTAAAATACCCAATGAGGTGACTTGTTTATCTACATTACTAAAACTCTGCTGATTAATATTTATACCCACCCCAATTACCGAACTTTGCAAGAAATTACCTCGTAAAATGTTCTCAATTAGGATACCCGCTATCTTTCTATCATTTACCAGAATGTCATTTGGCCATTTAATTTTTATGTCATAAAGGCTTGTATTCAAAAAATCTGTCAGCATGCCAAAAACAGCTAACGAAGTTATTTTACTTAAATAAAACTGTTTATCTACTGCTAGAAAATTGGGATGCAAAATAAGTGAAAACGTAAGGTTTTTGCCGCTTTCAGCCTGCCATGTATTGCCAACCTGCCCACGCCCTTTGGTTTGATTGTGCGTTAAAACAATGACTCCCTCAACAACTTGTATCTCTTTAATTAAATTAGTGGCATAAGTATTGGTAGATTCTGTTTCATCTAACTCAAGTATATGTTGACCAATAAAGAGTGTATCCATTAACGGCAAAAATAATGTTATCTTTGCATGATACGCGTTGGCGCGAAAAATAAAGTTTTTGTAAAAAATTATATGGCAAAAGTCACTAAAAAAACTGCAGCTAAAAAAGCAGTGAAAAAAACGGTAAAAAAAGCAGCAGTTAAAAAGGTTGCTAAAAAAGTTACGGTAAAAAAAGTAGCCGCTAAAAAAACTGCAGCTAAGAAAGTAGTAGTTAAAAAACCTACGGTTAAAAAGGTGGTAGCCAAAAAAGCTATTGCAAAAAAGGCGGTGGTTAAAAAAGTAGCTGTAAAAAAAGTCGTAGGTAAAAAAGAAGAGCCAAAATTGAAGGTTAAAAACCCTTTATTGGATAGCATTATAGATGGCCTAGAAGAGCGTAAAGCAAAAAACATAACCATTTTAGACCTAAGCAATATTAAAAACAGGTCGTTTGATTTTTTTGTAATTGCTGATGCTGAATCTTCTACCCATGTTGATTCTATAGCTTCTTCGGTAGAAGAAACGGTAAAAAAACAATTAAACGAACGTCCTTTTCATACCGAAGGCTGGGAAAATGCCGAATGGATTTTATTAGATTATGTTGACATTATGGTACACGTGTTTCAGCAACAAACACGTGATTTTTATCGTTTAGAAGATTTGTGGGCTGACGCAGAAATAACAAGACTTAAGTAAAAAATATTCATATAAAAATTATGAGCGAAAACATTCAAGAAGAACCTAAATCTGCCGAAAACAGCTCGCCTGCTAATAAGCCACCTCAGTCTTCTTCTCAAAAAAATAACGAAGAACTAAAAGATCAGTTCGAAAAAATGCGCGATCGTTTGCGCAAAGGTGGTATGCCATCTAACAAAGGTGGTAATGGTGGTGGTGGCTTCAATTTTTATTGGATATACGCTATCATCATCATTATTCTTATTGCAGTTACTCTATTAGGTGATGCCGGGTTTGGCGGGGGAACTCATAGGGTAAGTGAAGCTGTTTTTGAACAAAATATGCTTTCGAAAGGTGATGTAGTGGCTATTACTATTGTAAACGAAAAAACGGTTGAGATACGTGTAAACCCTGATAGTTTAACGCTTTTTAGATACACGCTAAATAATAAGCCAATTATTGCAAACCCAAAATCAATTCAAGGCCCGCAATTTGTGTTGCAAGGAAATATTCCAAGTGTAGATAAATTTTTAGATAAGGTACACGCGGTACAAGAAAAAGCCGGCATACCTGAAGATAAAATGGTGAGTCCAACACGTGAAGATAGAACAGAATGGGGCGAATATTTTGGTTGGATTTGGCCAATTGTATTAATGGTAATTGTTTGGATGTTTATTATGCGCCGTATGAATGGTGGTGCAGGTGGCGGACAAATCTTCAACATAGGAAAAAGTAAAGCTGTTTTATTTGATAAAGACATTAATGTAAACATAACTTTTAGTGATGTTGCCGGTTTAGAAGGTGCAAAAGTGGAAATTAAAGAGATAGTTGACTTTTTAAAAACCCCAAAAAAATATACTGATTTAGGTGCTAAAATTCCTAAAGGGGCTTTATTAGTTGGTCCTCCGGGTACAGGTAAAACCCTATTAGCAAAAGCTGTTGCAGGCGAGGCTAAAGTTCCATTCTTCTCTTTATCAGGTTCCGATTTTGTTGAAATGTTTGTGGGTGTGGGTGCATCTCGTGTTAGAGATTTATTCCGTCAGGCTAAAGAAAAATCACCTTGTATTATTTTTATAGATGAAATTGATGCTATTGGGCGTGCACGTGGCAAAAACGCCTCTTTTGGTGGAAATGATGAGCGTGAAAACACACTTAATCAGCTTTTAACCGAAATGGATGGTTTTGGATCTAATAGTGGAGTAATTATTTTAGCGGCAACTAACCGTGCCGATATTTTAGATAAAGCGCTAATGCGTGCCGGTCGTTTTGACAGACAGATACACGTTGATTTACCTGATTTGAATGAGCGCAGAGAGATTTTCCAAGTGCATTTAAAACCAATTAAATTAGATAAAGATTTAGACATTGACTTTTTAGCTAAACAAACCCCAGGATTTAGTGGTGCTGATATAGCTAATATTTGTAACGAGGCAGCTTTAATTGCTGCACGTAACGACAAGAAATTTGTTGAAAAACAAGACTTCCTAGATGCTGTTGACCGTATTATTGCAGGTTTAGAAAAGAAAAACAAAATTATTACCCCGCAAGAAAAACGTGTTATTGCATTCCACGAAGCTGGTCACGCTACCGTTAGCTGGATGTTGGAACACGCATCGCCTTTGGTAAAAGTAACTATTGTGCCACGTGGTCGTTCATTAGGTGCAGCTTGGTACTTGCCTGAAGAAAGGCAACTAAACACCATGGATCAGATTTTTGATGAAATGTGCGCTGCCCTTGGTGGACGTGCTGCAGAAGAGATTATGTTTGGTCGTGTTAGTACGGGTGCTTTAAGTGATTTAGAAAAAATTACAAAGCAAGCATTTGCATCAGTGGTATATTATGGGTTGAATGATAAAATTGGTAATGTAAGCTACTACGATAGCAGCGGACAACAAGAATATCAGTTTGGTAAACCTTATAGCGAACATACAGCGCAAACAATTGATGAAGAAATAAAAAAGTTAATTGATAAAGCTTACGTTAAAACTAAAGAGCTTTTAACTGAACATAAAGCTAAACTAACTTTACTTGCTGAAAAATTATTGGAGAAGGAAGTAATTTTTCGTGATGATTTAGAGCTTATTTTTGGTAAACGCCCTTTTGATAAAGAAGAAGTGGCCATGGCCATAAACAGCACACCAACTGAGGCTTAATGGCATTTAACGTTAAAACTTTTTACACGCGCGCCACAACTGCATTAGTATTTGTGGCGTTGTTGTTGGGTTGTATTTGGTACAATTATTTATCATTTATTTTATTCTTTAGCGTAGTTAGTTTTATTGGCTTGTACGAATTTTTTAAATTAAGCGAAAACTTAAACGCGTATCCCAGTAAAACTGTTGGCTACGCCTTAAACTTGCTTGCCATAGTAATTACTATATGGTATCCCTTTATACAAATGCCCAACTATTTAAAGGTTTTACCGTATCTGTTTGTGGTAGTTTGCTTCTTTTTATTTATTCTAGAATTATTTAGCGAAACATCTTCTTTACAAAACATAGCCTACCTCCTATTATCATTACTATATGTTACCGCGCCTTGTTGCATGTTAATTTCAATGGCTTTACATTTTGATTATACAGAAGTAAGAAACGTATTTCAACCACAAAGAATAATAGGCATGATTTTCTTTATTTGGCTAAACGACACCGGAGCCTATTTTATAGGAAGTTTTTTTGGCAAACATAAACTTTACGAAAAAATATCACCCAACAAAACCTGGGAGGGTACACTTGGCGGCATCGCATTCTGTATTGGCTTATCTTTTGTGGTAGCCAGTATATTCCCTCAACTGGCACAAATACATTGGATAGCCATTTCTATTATAGTAGCTGTTTTTGGCACCTTGGGCGATTTGGTAGAATCTATGCTGAAACGAATGGCGGGAGTTAAAGATAGTGGTAGCCTTATGCCAGGGCATGGCGGGGTTTTAGATAGGTTTGACAGCCTGTTTTTTGCCACCCCTTTTGTTTTTTGCTACCTTGCTTTAATGGGCTTACTGTAACACAACCTATCCATAAAACCACTTAGCCTTAAAAATTTCCGCATTTACTAAACTATGTAAATTATATCCTAGTTGTTTTTACTTTTACACTAATTATATCGTATGAAAAAAACAACAATCGCCTTTCTTTTATCTTTCATCAGTTTTGGTACTTTTTCTCAAAGTTGGAACTTACAACAATGTATTGATTACGCATTAAAAAACAATCTTAGCTTAAAGCAAAGTCAAATTAACACTGATATTAATAAAGTAAATTACAACCAAAGTAAAGCAACTATTTTACCATCGGTAAACGCAGGGGGCAACCATACTTACAACATGGGGCAAACTATTGATAGATATACCAATAAATTTGCTAATGCAACCGTTTTGTCAGAAAACTTTTATGCACAGGCACAGGTAACTTTGTGGAGTGGCATGCAACAATACAACAACGTAAAGAGGAATCAGTACACTCTTATGTCGAGCCAAGAGACTTATGAGCAACAAAAAAATGATTTAGCGCTTAATGTGGCTACTTCTTTTTTACAAGTTGTTTATAATACAGAACTATTAAAAGTATCTGAACAACAAGTAAAAATTAGCCAACAGCAATTAGAGCGTACGCAAAAATTAGCCGATGCGGGCGCAACAGCCTTAAGTGCTGTGTACGATATTAAAGCTCAATTAGCTACAGATCAATATGGATTGGTAACTGCACAAAATAATTACAACCTTGCTTTACTGGCATTAAAACAATTATTGTATTTAGATTCTTTAAACAGTTTTACCATTGAAAAACCGGCATTTGAATTAACTGCTGCAGATTTGGCTGCTTATCAACCAAGCGATATTTATCAAACGGCTTTAAAAACACAACATAAAATAAAAAGCGCTGAATACAGTTTAATGAGTGCCGAAAAAAATCTATCTTATTCAAGAGGAAGAATTAGTCCTACTTTATCATTTGCCGGAACCTTAGGAACAGGTTATTCGGGACTTGACAAAACGGTTGTAAGTGCCAATTATACAGGTGTACAACAATCAACAGGTTATTATACAGCTAGCGGAGAATCAGTTGTAGCCCCTGTTATAAATACAGTCACAAAAAACACAGCATGGACTACGCAACTAGATAACAACTTAAATAAAAGTTTAGCTTTTACATTGAGTGTTCCTATTTTTAATGGTTTATCAACCTACTCAGCTGTGCAAACTGCAAAACTGCAAATGCTGAATAACAAATATGGGTACGATATAGCTAAACAACAACTGTATAAAACTATTGTGCAAGCTTATGCAGATGCACAAGGAGCTTTAAATAAATATACTTCTGCCAAAGTGGCTTACGAAACATCTATGCAATCATTTACCTACGCCGAACAAAAATTTAATGCGGGTGCCATTAATTCTTTCGATTACAACAACAGTAAAAACCGCACATTAAAAACAGAAACAGATATGCTTAATGCTAAGTATGATTTTATCTTTAAATTAAAGGTTTTAGATTATTATCAAGGTAAACCTTTAACTTTTTAAGTATGAAAAGATATATCTGGATTATTTTAGCGGGAGTTGTAGTTGTTGGAGTTATAGTTGGATTGAAAACCTGTTCGGGCAACGATGGAATTTCTGTAAGCACAGAATTTGCTACACTACGTAACATAACAGAGATTGTAAGTGCAAATGGAAAAATACAACCCGAAACAGAAGTAAAAATAAGCTCGGATGTATCAGGAGAGATTGTTGAGTTATATGTAAAAGAAGGCGACCGAGTAAAAAAAGGCACCTTACTTTGTCGCATTAAACCCGATATTTATGAATCTGCATTAGAGCGCGCATCTGCAACTGTTAACAGTACCAAATCGGGCATGCAAAACAGCATGGCACTTTTAGAGCAAGCAAAAGCAAACCTTATTAATACAGAAACAAACTACAACCGTAACAAAAAATTATTCGACCAAGGGGTAATTTCTCAGCAAGATTTTGATGCATCAAAAGCACAGTATGAAAGCGGTAAAGCACAAATTAAAGCCTTAGAGGAAAGTGTGAAGAGTGCTGAATATAATATAAACGGCGTGCAAGCATCATTAAAAGAAGCCAGCACTAATTTGGCAAAAACATTTATCTACGCTCCGGTTGATGCCACGGTATCTAAGCTAAATAAAAAATTAGGCGAGCGTGTGGTTGGTACCGCCACTATGGAGGGCACAGAAATTATGCGCTTGGCCGACCTTAACGAAATGGAGGTAAATGTTGATGTAAACGAAAACGACATTATACGTGTACATAAAAACGATACTACTTTAATTGAAGTTGACGCTTATCAAGATAGAAAATTTAAGGGCTTAGTAACCGAAGTGGCAAACTCGGCAAATACCAGCGGCATTAATGCTGACCAAGTAACCAATTATACCGTAAAAATAAGGGTGCTGCGCGAATCGTATCAAGATTTAATTACAGAAACAAATCTGGTTGTGTTTAGGCCAGGCATGAGTGCCTCAGTTGAAATACTAACTCGCAAAGTAAAAAATGCTTTATCAATTCCTATACAAGCAGTAACCACTAGAACTGATTCTTTACAAAAACCGGTTGGTATAGCTGTTGAAAGTAAATCATCTGATGACGAAAAAGCAGAATCCGGTAAAAAAGAAAAGAAAGTGGAAGAAAAAAATAAAAAGCCGAGAGCCTGCATTTTTGTTTTGCGAGATGGAAAAGCGAAAATACTTTTTGTAAAAACCGGTATACAGGATAATGAGTACATTCAAATTTTAGAAGGACTTGCCAGTAAGGATGAAGTTATTACAGCACCTTATGGCGCCATTAGCAAACAACTATATCATAATGCTGAAGTAAAAAAAGTGGATAAGGATAAGTTATTTAAGATTGAGACTAAACCTTAGTTTGTTTTACCATGCTTAAAAATTTTGTTTGCTTTATGCTACTATCGTTTTATACGATAGGTCAAACTTCTTTTTTAAAACAGCAACTAAAATATCCGCATGTAGCACAAGCCTATAAAGAAAAATGGGGTTCCATTTCCAAAATTTTTAAAGAAAAAGGCATAGACTCGAATGACTTTAAGGTTTTAATTCGGGTTTTTAAAGAAGAAAAAACGGTAGAACTTTGGCTAAAAACAAAAAATGCCGATAAGTATATTTATTATGCAAGCTATTCTATTTGCAGAAGCTCGGGCATATTAGGTCCAAAACGCGGCGAAGGAGACTTACAAGTACCCGAAGGTTTTTACTCCGTAAATTTCTTTAACGCCTATAGCGATTATTATTTAGCCATGCAGGTTGATTACCCAAACCAAAGCGACAAAATTTTAGGACATAAACCCTTTGGCGGCCAAATAATGATACATGGTAATTGTGTAACTATTGGCTGCATTCCTATTACAGATGATAAAATAAAAGAGCTTTATTTAATTTGTTTATATAGTAAAGGAGCCGGACACGATGTTGTTGTACATAGTTTTCCGTTTAAGTTAGATGCAAAAAAATTAGCCGAAGCCAAAAAACAGTATAGTAAAGCTTTAATTGATTTTTGGAGCAACCTAACCATAGGTTATAATTACTTTGAAGAAAAAAAGCAGTTACCTCAAATACTAGTAGAAGCAAGCGGTTTTTACAAAATAAAATAATTAGCCCCTACTTTACTTTGATAAGCAATGAAGTTAATGTAACTTTACCTTATGTACCGTAAAGATTATTTAGAGCGCGAGTTTGAAAAATTAAGCCTAATTATTGCCTATATTTTAAATTTAAAAAAAGAGAACAAACCTTTTTCAGAAATTGAGTTGGCAGCTAAAACCGGTTTAAGAAGTTTATTTGGCGAAGACTTTGATTTAGAGACGGTAGAGCATGATACCGATGTAAACGAGTTTACCCCACAAAAGCAACAAGCCTTAGCAGATATATTATTTGAATTGGGCGTTACGGGACATCAACAAAACAAACCTAAGGCTGCTAAACGGTTTTTATCACAATATTTATACATGCTAACATTAATAGAAAAAAATTCCCTCACTTTCTCTTTTCAAAATCTTTCTAATAAAGCCATTGCAGATGAAATAATGTTATCCGCCTAGCTGAAATTCCATCCGCTTCCTCCAAAAATTTTTCACTCAAAACCCTCCTTTATTAATAAACAAAGGGGGCGTTTAACTGTACATAAACATTTTAATTTGAACGTGCAAATACATTTCGTATTTATTTTTTAAAATTTTTCATATCAAGCTGAGTCCATTGACAATAAAGGGTTTCAGTAGTTTATCAACAGTTTTTAAAAAATTAAAAATGTTTAAAAGTGCGCACAAAATGTTAATTGAATTATTTGTGGAAGGCAGTTTTTTAAACTTGTTTTGTAGAACAGAAAGCAAAGAAAATTAAGTGTTGATTGAGTAAAAAAGTTCATTAAAGGATAAAATAACAACAAACAAGTAATGAATGGCAAGGCTGTTCATTTTTTGTCTGACAAAATATATAGAGTAAATAAATTTATGGCAAACGAACCCCTACTAACCGAGAACAAAGATCGCTTCGTTCTATTTCCAATTAAACATAACGACATTTGGCAAATGTATAAACAAGCTGAGGCTAGTTTTTGGACGGCTGAGGAAATTGACCTTGCATCTGACCTTACTGATTGGGAAACAAAATTAAATGCCGACGAAAAACATTTTATTAAACACGTACTAGCTTTTTTTGCCGCAAGCGATGGTATCGTAAACGAAAACCTAGCCATCAACTTTTTAAATGAGGTTCAGTATCCTGAAGCTCGTTGCTTTTATGGTTTCCAAATAATGATGGAAAACATTCACTCAGAAACTTATTCTTTATTAATTGATACTTATATTAAAGACGGAGCAGAAAAAGATAGTCTGTTACATGCCATTGACACCCTGCCTTGTGTAACCAAAAAAGCTGAATGGGCTTTACGTTGGATATCGAAAGGCTCGTTTGCTGAGCGTTTAATTGCTTTTGCAGCTGTAGAGGGGATTTTCTTCTCAGGCTCATTCTGTTCTATCTTTTGGTTAAAAAAACGTGGTTTAATGCCAGGTTTAAGCTTTAGTAACGAGTTAATTTCTCGTGATGAGGGCTTACATTGTGATTTTGCCTGTTTATTATACAACCAATTAGTAAATAAATTACCAATAGAAAGCGTTACTGAGGTGATAACCAATGCCGTAGCTATTGAAAAAGAATTTGTATCAGACGCGCTTCCTGTACGTCTTATAGGCATGAACTCTGATATGATGTGCCAATACATTGAGTTTTGTGCCGACAGATTGCTGGTAGCCCTTAACTGCCCTAAGTTTTACAATGCAACTAACCCATTCCCTTTCATGGAAATGCAGTCGTTACAGGGTAAAACCAATTTCTTTGAAAAACGCGTGGCCGAGTATCAAAAGGCGGGCGTTATGAATAAGAATAACGAATCGAACAACGTCTTTAAATTAGACGAAGACTTTTAATCCTTAATCGTAAAAGAAACTGAAGTAAACGAGGATAGCAGCCTCGTCGGGGCGTCTAGCCCCAAAAATTGTCAAAGTAAAGTAATTAAGAAAACATTGTTAATAGAAAATAAAGATTTAACACCAAAACGCACATTGTAGAAGTAATTTGCATTAACCATTAGTAACTAGTAAAACCAAAAAAATTAACCAGGTATGTTTGTAATAAAAAGAGACGGCACACGCGAGTCAGTTAAGTTTGACAAAATCACAGCACGCGTACAAAAACTTTGCTACAGTTTAGAACCAACTCATGTTGAATCTATTAAAGTAGCTATGAAAGTTATTGAAGGATTATTTGACGGAGTTACAACAACGGAGTTAGATAACTTAGCTGCAGAAACTGCCGCTTCGTTAACTACTAACCATCCTGATTATGCAATTTTAGCATCGCGTATTGCGGTTTCTAATTTGCATAAAAACACTACCAAGTCGTTTTCAAAAACCATGCACGATTTATATTTATATATAGATCCTAAAACAGGGCAACGTGCATCATTAATTGCAGATGATGTTTATGAAATCATTCAGGCAAACGCCCAATTGTTAGATTCTTCTATTATTTATGATAGAGATTTTGGTTACGATTATTTTGGTTTTAAAACATTAGAGCGTTCGTACTTATTAAAAATGAATGGTAAAGTTGCCGAACGCCCTCAACACATGATTATGCGTGTGGCGGTTGGTATACATAAAGAAGACATTGCAGCAGCAATTGAAACTTACAACCTAATGAGCGAGCGTTGGTTTACACATGCAACACCAACTTTGTTTAATGCAGGCACACCAAAACCACAAATGAGTTCTTGCTTTTTATTACAAATGCAAGATGATAGCATCGATGGAATTTATAACACATTAAAACAATGTGCTAAAATTTCGCAAAGTGCAGGTGGTATCGGTATCAACATTCATAACGTGCGTGCAACTGGTTCTTATATTAAAGGCACCAATGGTACATCAAACGGAATTATACCAATGCTAAAAGTATTTAATGAAACAGCACGTTACGTTGACCAAGGCGGTGGAAAACGCAAAGGTTCTATTGCTGTTTATTTAGAGCCATGGCATGCAGATATTTATCATTTCTTGGATATCCGTAAAAACCACGGTAAAGAGGAAATGCGTGCACGTGATTTGTTTACTGCGCTTTGGATACCGGATTTGTTTATGAAACGTGTAGAAGAAGAAGGTACTTGGAGTTTAATGTGCCCCAACGAATCTCCGGGCTTAAGTGATTGCCACGGCGAAGCATTTGAAACATTATATACTAAATACGAAAGCGAAGGACGTTTCCGCACACAAATACCGGCACGTGAATTATGGGGTGCAATCATTGAATCTCAAATTGAGACTGGTAACCCATATATGTTATTTAAAGATGCAGCTAACTCAAAATCAAACCAACAAAATTTAGGTACTATTAAGTCATCTAACTTATGTACTGAAATTATTGAGTACACAGCTGCTGATGAAGTAGCAGTATGTAACTTAGCATCTTTAGCGCTTCCTCGTTTTGTTGATTTAGAAAAAGGAGAATTTGATCACCAAAAATTATTTGAAGTAACCTATGTAGCTACCAAGAATTTAAATAAAGTAATTGATAGAAACTACTACCCGGTACCAGAAGCACGTAACAGCAACATGCGTCATCGCCCGGTTGGTTTAGGTGTACAAGGTTTAGCTGATGCATTTATTTTAATGCGTTACCCTTTTGAAAGCGAAGAAGCTCGTAAATTAAATACGGAGATTTTTGAAACTATTTATTATGCAGCTTTAACAGCAAGTAAAGATTTAGCGAAAATTGACGGGCATTACGAAACATATCCTGGTTCACCAATAAGCAAAGGCATTTTTCAACAAGATATGTGGAATGTAACTCCAAGTCCACGTTGGGAATGGGATGTTTTACGCGAAGAAATTAAAAAATATGGCGTACGTAACTCCTTATTAATGGCGCCGATGCCAACTGCATCAACATCACAAATATTAGGCAACAACGAATGCTTTGAACCATACACGTCAAACATTTATTCTCGTCGTGTATTAAGCGGAGAGTTTGTTGTAGTAAACAAACACTTACTAAAAGACCTAGTAAAACTTGGTATGTGGAATGATAATTTGAAAAACAAAATTATTGCAGCCAACGGTTCGGTACAAAACATTCCTGAAATTCCTGAAAACATAAAAAACATTTACAAAACAGTTTGGGAAATTAAACAACGTACTATTATTGATATGGCTGCCGACCGTGGCGCGTTTATTGACCAATCGCAATCATTAAACTTGTTTATACAAGACGCCAACTTTGCAAAACTTTCTTCTGCACATTTCTATTCGTGGAAAAAAGGATTGAAAACAGGCATGTACTACTTACGTACTAAAGCTGCAGCCGATGCTATTAAGTTTACAGTTGACCAAGGCGCTTTATTAGAAAAAGTAACTGTACTTGGCAACGAAGACCAATTATTAGTAGAACGCGGACAAGCACACATTTTATCTGAAGAAGAATTGCAAGCACAAATTAGCTGCTCTTTAGATAATCCGGATGCTTGCGAGGCTTGCGGATCTTAATCAAAAAGAAAAATAAATTAAAAAACAGAAAGCCACTCCTAAACGAGTGGCTTTTTTAATTTACATTAACAAATCTTAATAAAGTTGATTTTTATATACTGATACCTTAGCCATCAAAACAAACAACAATAAAAAACATTTTTACAACTATAAGCTTAGCATTTTTATTTGCAAGCAACGGTTTCGCTCAATTATCTTGCTGTGCAAAACCCTCATCCACAAACACGTTTGCTATGCTTAGGGTAAAAAAATACGATGCCGACCATGCATTTGCAAACCCAAGCAATCCAAAATATAGTAAAGAGTTTGCTGATGATGCCATGAAAAACTCAATAGCATTTATCAGGAAGAATCTTAAATAGCGTTTATGTTATTTGCTTTCTGCCAATAAACGTTTATTAATTGCTTTTATCAGCGCAGGGCCTTCATAAATAAAGCCTGTATATAATTGAATTAAATCTGCACCTGCATTTAATTTGTCTATCGCATCTTGCGCACTATGTATGCCACCTACTCCAATAATGGCAATTTTTTTATCAAGCTTGCTACGTAAAAATTTAATTACTTCTGTGCTTCTTACGGTAAGTGGTTTACCGCTTAAACCACCAGCTCCCATATTTTGTACTTCTTGTTGGGGTGTAAGTAAATTATCTCGCGATATGGTTGTGTTGGTAGCAATTACGCCTGCAATTTTTGTTTCAATAATAATTTCAACTATATCTTGTAATTGAGTGTCCGTTAAATCAGGGGCAATTTTTAAGAAAATAGGTTTTTGAATTTTTTTAGCTAAGTTCTCTTTTTGAAGACTGCTTAATAAATTAGTAAGAGGTTCTTTCTCTTGCAGTTCTCGCAAATTAGGTGTGTTAGGCGAGCTTACATTTACTACAAAATAATCAACCGCATCATACAAAGCATGAAAGCTAATTATATAATCTTGTGTGGCATTTTCGTTAGGGGTGATTTTATTTTTCCCGATGTTGCCACCAATAATTATATTTTTATTTTTTCTTTTAGCTAAACGAATAGCCGCTTCAGTTACACCATCGTTATTAAACCCCATACGGTTTATTAAAGCTTCATCTTTCGGCAAACGAAACAAACGTGGCTTATCATTACCGGGCTGAGCTTTTGGAGTTACCGTTCCAATTTCTATAGAGCCAAAACCCAAACAAGCCAGTTCATCAACAACAAGGGCATTTTTATCTAACCCGGCAGCAAGCCCCACCGGATTAGGAAAATTTAAACCAGCTACTATTCTATTTAGTTTATTTGATTTAACTACAAATATGGTTGTCGCTATTTTTTTTGCAAACGGAATGCTTAGAAAAAAACGTAGTAAAGCAAAAGTTATATGGTGTGCTTTTTCGGGGTTGATTAAAAATACTATTGGCTTTACAAATAACTTATACATAGCGTTGCAAGTTACAAAAGATTTTTTCTTGTGAGAGTGCAGAGATTAAAAACAAAGCTATTTTTTAATAGACACATAGGGCGCTAATTTTTCATACAGCTCATCGGTCATGCCATAAACTTTTTTCAGTCCTTCGGCATTATAAAACTTAGCTCCTTTGTTACGATAATTAATTAATGTATGCGCTACTTTTTTAGGAAATCCCAATTGTATAGCTTCTTTATAGCTTATAGTATTCGGGTCGAAATTATACAGTTTAATTTCTTTAGTTATTAAAGTATCGGAATTACTATTATTTTTTGTGTGCTTCTGTTTAGGTGCTAGTTCAGTTGCTAAACTATCCAAAGCAATTACATTAACATTGGTGGTAGTTGGGTTATAATTATAAATAATAAAATATTTAACTACCAATAAAACAATAAGCAAGGTTGCAATGGCAATCATTCCATTTCGTTCACGACGATTAAGCGTAAAGTATTTCGAAATGCGGTTAAACACTTTGCTGTTTTGTTCTTTTTTGTATAAAATAATAAACCGGTATACCCAAAGCAACTATGATTAAACCCTTTACGGTGTTATCGGGCTTATTGTAAACCAAATCAACACAAATTAATAGCGTTAGCAATATATATATCAAAGGAACTACCGGATAACCCAAAGCTTTATATGGTCGAGGGGTATCGGGCTCTGTTTTCCTTAAAACAAAAATGGCGCTAATGGTTACCATATAAAAAAGTAAAGAGGCAAAAGTGGCGTACTCCAACAAATCTCCATAAGAGCCGCTTAAGCATAAAATACTTGCCCAAATACCTTGTATTAAAAGTGCATAACCCGGTACGCCAAACCCATTATTGTTTTCTGCTTTTTTAAAAAATAATTTATCTACCGACATAGCCTGAAATAACCTGGCACCAGCCATAATTAAACCATTATTACAACCAAAAGTAGAAACCACAATTAAACCTGCCATGCAGTACACAGCTGTGTTACCTCCCATAACAGTAGCCATAGCGGCCGCTCCTACCCTATCGTGCGGTGCATTCTGAATATCGTGCATAGAAAGTAAACATAAGTAAGCCACATTAGCCAAAATATAAATTACGGTAACTATAAACGTACCCAACATTAATCCTCTTGGTATATTTTTTTGCGGTTCTTTAATTTCTGCGGCTATAAAAGTTACGTTGTTCCAGGCATCGCTGCTAAATAAAGAGCCTATCATTGCAACACCAACCGCCACCCAAATAGCCGACCCACTTAGCATTGTAGTTACTGAGCCATTAGTAGACGAGGCCTTCCATGCATCCGAAAAGTTTTCAGAGAAAATGTTTCTTGTAAAGCCCGCATACAATCCAACCGCAATTAAACCAAACAAGGCAATAAGTTTTGCCAATGTAAAAACACGTTGTATTATTTTTCCGTTTTTTACACCGCGTGCATTAATAAATGTTAGAAATGAAATAGATACAATAGCCAGTAATTGCGCATAGGTTAATTTAAAATTAGCTATTTGAAGTAACACATTATCCTCATTAAAAAAAGGAATAAAAACACCCACATACTTTGCAAAGGCTACTGCTACTGCCGCAATTACACCTGTTTGAATAACTAAGAAAACTGTCCAGCCATATAAAAAAGCAGTTAAACTCCCGAAGGCTTTTTTAATATATACATACTGCCCACCTGCTTTTGGCATCATACCGGCAAGCTCGCCATAACTTAATGCAGCAAATAAAGTAAGTACACCAGTAAGTAACCAGCATAACAGTAACCATCCGGCACCACCTACTGAGCGAGCCATGTCGGAGGACACAATAAAAATTCCAGAACCTATCATAGACCCGGAAACAATTAAAGTTGTATCTAATAAAGAAAGTGTGCGTTTTGTTTCTGACATATATTTACTTACAATGTTTATATCTATGACAAGAAACCAAATGGTCATTAACCATACCTGCAGCCTGCATATAGGCATAGCAAATAGTTGTGCCTACAAATGTAAAACCAAGTTTTTTCAAAGCTTTGCTCATAGCATCAGACTCGGCACTAAAAGGCGGAACTTCGCCGGTTGATTTGCGTTTGTTCACTAACGTTTTATGATTGGTAAACTGCCAAATATATTTATTGAACGAGCCATGCTCTTTTTGCACTTGCAAAAATAGTTGTGCGTTTTTTATAGTGCCGCGTACTTTTAATTTATTACGAATGATGCCTTCGTTCTGCAATAATTTTTCTACATCTTTTTCGGTAAACTTAGCCACCTTATTTGCATCAAAATTGGCAAAGGCTTTTCTAAAATGTTCTCTTCGGTACAGAATTGTTTTCCAACTTAAACCCGCCTGAAAAGTATCTAACACTAAAAATTCAAAATGCTTTTTATCATCATGCCCGGGTGTTCCCCACTCTTCATCATGATATTTTATCATTAGCTCATCGTTACCGGGCCAGGTGCAAGTTTTAACCGTACTCATAGTTTAATAGAGTTTACTTTAAATATTGGTTTTATTTGAATGAAAGATACAATTTCGTGGAATATGTTTTCATAAACTTTATCATTTATTGTCTCCACAAAAATATTTAAAACAACGCATTCTTTATTTTTCGAAAAAAAATTAAGATAACTTTTGTTTAGTTTTTTAAGATACGCAGGTTGAATGCTTTGCTCATACGACCTCCCACGTTTTTTAATATTAGTTAAAAGTGTATCAACCGAAGCATGAAGCACAACAACTAAGTCAGGTTTTTTAATGGTTGCTGAAATTCTATTATATAGTTTCTGGTATGTTTCAAAATCACGTTTCGATAAATTAGCCTCGGCAAACAACAAACATTTATCTAAACAATAATCGCTTATAATTAATTTCGAATTATGCTCTTTCTCCATTTGCAAAAGCTGTTTACACCTGTCCGTTAAAAAAGAAAGCTCTAAGGCTAAGGCAGTATTTTTTGGTTTTTTATAAAACAAAGGCAGCCAGGGGTTTTCATCAAACTCTTCAAAAAAAGAATCGACTTTATAATATTTAGCCAATTTTTTAACCAGCGTTGTTTTACCAACACCAATATTTCCTTCTATACAGATAGAATTATATAACATGACTCAGTTTTTTTACTTGCCCGGTATCAGGGCATAATTTTAATAGTTCAGAAATACTTTTATTAAGTACAGGGTGTATAAAATTGGGGGCAATTTCATTTAAGGGTTCTAACACAAATTTGCGCAAATACAATCTCGGGTGCGGAATTTCCAAGGTTTTTGTTTTTATAATTTTTTTGTTAAAAAATAAAACATCTATATCAATCAAACGGCTTTGGTACATAGTTGTCTCAGTCCTTTCTCTACCCAATTTTTTTTCTATTTCTAACAAAAAAATCAGCAGTTCCTCTTCCGAAATTTTGGTTTCTACCATAATAACCTGATTTAAAAAATCAGGTGCTCCCTCCATGCCCCAAGCCTGCGACTGATAAAGCGAGGATTGTTTTTTAACCTTTCCTACAGTTTGTTCAATAAGTGTACAAACCTGCTCAAAAGTTACTAAACAATTACCCAAATTACCGCCCAAACATAAATATACTTCGTTCATAACAATTCTGTATCAAAAATAGTAAGCTGCTTTATTTTTGTATCAAATTAATTTAACAAATATGAAATAACCCCGTTTTTCTAACTAAAATCAAAGATAACAGGGCTAAAGCATATGACAACAAAAAAACAATAAATATCAACACATGAAAAATTTCTTCTCAACATTCTTCGGAGCCATAGTAGGTGTTATAGTAGCCGGCATTTTATGCACCGTTATTTTCGCCACCATTATAGTATCAAGTTTTAAACATCAATTTCATTTTGGCAAAGAAAAAGAAGTGCGTGTAAAAGCAAACTCGGTTTTATTGCTAAAATTTAAAGAGCCTATTAAAGAACGTGGTGTAAGTAACCCTTTTGCTGAATTAGGTTTAGGTGATGTTATTGGCAACAAAAGCGGTACAGGTTTAGATGATTTAATGAAATCGATTAAAAAAGCAGAAACCGACACAGCCATTAAGGGCATTTATCTAGATTTGAATGACGAAATTATAGCATCTTCTGCAACCTTAGAAGAAGTTCGCAATAGTTTATTGCAATTTAAAGCCAGTAAAAAATTTATATATGCTTATGCCGAAGGTTACTCGCAAAAAAGTTACTACTTAGCAAGCGTTGCCGATAAAATTTATTTACATCCCGAAGGCGACTTTATGTTTAAAGGATTAAGTGCTCAAATTATGTACTACAAAAATGCGTTACAAAAAATAGATGTAGAAATGCAGGTGTTTCGTCATGGTAAATTTAAAAGTGCTGTAGAGCCTTATTTGCTAGATAAAATGAGTGCGCCAAACCGCCTACAGTTAGAAACACTTTTAAATAGTATTTGGATACACATGTTAGAAGGCATATCTAAACAACGCGGCGTTTCAGTTGCCGAACTTCAATCAATTGCTGATGAATTAAAAATTACTTTCCCTGCGGATGCTCAGCAATTAAAACTAGTTGACGAATTAAAATATAAAGACGAAGTAACCGATGCTTTAAAACAAAAACTGGGCATAAAAGAAAAACAAAAAATAAACTTTGTTAGCTTGGGTGATTACTATGCTCATATCAGCAAAAAAGGCCATGGTGATGATGAAGATAAAGAAGAAGACAAAAAATCTGACAAGAAAGCTAAGCTAGCTGTTATTTATGCCGTTGGCGAAATTATGAGCGGAGAAGGTGATGCAGATAAAATAGGCTCTGAATCAACCGCTAAATCTATCCGCGAAGCTCGTTTAGATACTACTATTAAAGCCATTGTATTGCGCGTAAACTCTCCGGGTGGAAGTGCACTTGCCAGTGATGTTATTTGGCGTGAGGTTACCCTTGCCAAAAAAGTAAAACCGGTTGTAGTTTCTATGGGTGATGTAGCTGCATCGGGTGGCTATTATATTTCTTGTGCTGCTGATAGAATTTTTGCGCAACCAAATACGGTTACAGGTTCTATTGGTGTATTTGGATTATCGCCTAATGCACAAAAATTATTTTCAGAAAAATTAGGCATTAATGTAGATACTGTAAACACAAACAAGCATAGTGATTTAGGAAGTTTATTCCGTCCGGCGTCTGCACAAGAAGCTGCTTACATACAAAAAAGTGTTGAACAGGTTTACAGTACATTTACTAAACGTGTTGCCGAAGGGCGTGGTATATCACAAGCTGATGTAGATAGCATTGGGCAAGGACGAGTGTGGAGTGGCGCTGATGCTATTGGTATAAAATTAGTGGATGAATTAGGTGGTATAAATGATGCCATTAACTACACGGCTAAAAAAGTTAATTTAAAAGAGGGCGAATATGAATTACTTTCTTTACCAAAACAAAAAGACCCGATTAAAGATTTATTAAACGGTAAAAAAGACGAAGAAGAAACAAAAGTGTTGCAACAAAACTTGGGTATATTTTACGATTATATAAAATATGCGCAAAGAATTATTAAAGCAAAAGGCGTACAAGCACGTCTTCCGTTTGAAATGACCATTAACTAAATTTCAAATAATTTATTCAGTAAACCCAAGTAGCGATATGTTGCTTGGGTTTGTTGTTTTATTTAGCGAAGGGCTCTATTAAATCCCACAGGTTACCGTACAAATCTTCAAAAACAGCAACGGTACCCCATTTTTCTACCACGGGTTCTCTTACAATTTTAATTCCTTGATCCAACAAATTTTGATAATCTCTTTTAAAGTTATCTGTATTCAAAAACAAAAAAACTCGTCCGCCGGTTTGATTGCCAACTCTACTACTTTGTTCTTCATTAGCTGCTTTAGCTAATAATAAATTACAACCCGCTGTACCTTTTGGCCCAACTAAAACCCATCTTTTTGTTTCGCTTAAAACGGTGTCTTCTACTAAAGCAAAATGTAATTTCTTTGTATAGAATTCAATTGCTTTATCATAATCATCTACAACTATGGCAACATGTACTATGTTTTGTTTCATTAGCTTTATTTATTTTAAGGCTAAAAATAATTCCATTAATTCATCTTCTGTCAAATCGCGCCACTCGCCTACTTTTAGTTTTCCTAACTTTATATTCATAACACGTACTCGTTGTAATTTTATTACCTGATAATCATACGCGTTGCACATACGGCGTATTTGTCTGTTTAAACCTTGCGTTAATGTAATTCTAAAAATTCGTTTGGCTTTTGGTTCTAAACTTACTACACAAGGTTTAGTTTTTTCGCCATGTATTTCAATGCCGGCCTCTATCTCTTTTAAAAACTGTTTGCGTACAGGTAAGTTTAAAGTAACAATATATTCTTTTTCGTGTCCGTATTCAGGGTTTGTGATTTTGTCTATTAATTCACTGTGATTGGTAAGTATAATTAATCCTTCCGAATCTTTATCCAATCTACCAATAGGGTAAATGGTCTCCTTATGCCCAATAGCATCAATAATATTGTCAGCTATTTTCTCCGTAGTACATTCTATACCCTTAGGTTTATTGTAAACAATATAAGTTGGTACAAAAGCTTTTGGTTCTAATGTTTTACCATCAATTAAAATTACATCGCCATCTTTTACGCGGGTGCTAAAATTGGCCAGTTTTCCGTTCACAAAAACTTTCTTCTCATCAATTAAAGTACAAGCCTTACGCCTTGATGTAAAACCTGAATGTCCAATATACTTATCTATCTTCATTTGGCAAAGATACTTGCTTTATGTTTGGAAGCATAAATAAAAAAATCCCGCTTGTTTCGCGGGGTTTTTATTGAATTCACGTTCAATCTTATAATTCGTCTAATATAATCTGTTTCTCTAATATTTTAGAATACATATAAAGACTAATTTCTTTTTCATTATACTCAAAACACAAATATACTTTTATTGCCTCCCAAACATATTTGCCGTTTTGTTTAGCATCAGCATTTTGTAATAAATCTTTACCTACGCCAAATAACATCTCTAATTTGTTTTTTATGTCGTCCGTTTTTACGTCTTGTTTTTCGTCAAACTGAACAGTTATTTTAAATAGCTTGTTTTTGTAGTAGCCTAAATTTATTTGCTTTACCTTATACTCAAACACAGTTGGCACATCGGTTCCGGTATAGGTGTACCACTTCACCCTGGTATCACTTGGGTTAGGTGTTTCCTTTAAATTTACTTTATGTATTTCTAAAAAAGAGCACAGCTTAAATTTATTAATGCCGTTTTTAGCATCTAGCGGTTGTATATTAGGTGTAGGGACAGCTTGAGAAAACACAAGCTGTGTAAAGCACAACATAAAAAGAAATGCTTTAATTTTTACACCTTTATATAAACGAATTTGCAAAACCTTAGTAGTTAAAATCCGGTTGTTCAGGTAAAGTATATTTTCTTCCGGCATTTATTTTTTTAAGATATGCCATTAGTGGTTGAAAATATTCAAGCATTGGCTTAGCCGAAAAATCTTGTCCAATGCTTTTCTTTAAATGCTCTCTCCAATCAACACTAGCACCCGGTTTCATAACCTGTTGTAAAAATGCACCTACATCTTTATTACCCCAATAGTTAGTAGCATGTGCATCTTGTTTCAAAATATTTTGTGCTATGTGTTGGTGAAACTGAAACAATAAAACATTACTCATACTGTAATCATAATATTGAGCTGCATCATCATTAATATGTGTTTTAGTGGCCGCGTCACAATATTCTTCGCCACGCACTTCAGCAGGCTCAATGCCTTGAAAACGCTTTACCAAAGTCCACCACAATTTATTATACTGGTCGGGTGCTAAATTTTTAGAATATAAGTTATACTCAAACTCTGTCATAGTGCCGCTACCCCATGGAATGTGTACAGCATATTCTAAAGCCTCTTTCAATAGCATAAGTGTATCGTTGGTTTGTAGGTTTTTATCCATCATACCCAAACCTTGTAAAAAAGGTTTTTGTAAAGATGCCATGCCCATCATAGTTCCAAAAGCTTCATGATAAGCACGGTTAGCACCACTACGTAATACAATAGGCACATCAGGGTTGCTGTACGATTGGTAATAATAAATATGTCCAAGCTCATGCAAAGCAGTGCTCCACCATTCTGTATTAGGCACCACACTCATTAATGAACGAACATCTTTATCATTATCTATATGCCAGGCAGAAGCATGCGTGTTCTTTTTATAACCTGCATTAGCCGGAACAGGATAAAGACTAGAACGCTCCCAAAAAGTTGCGGGCAACGAGTCAAAGCCAATACTTTTATAAAACTCTTCGCCTTTTTTTACAATCCACTCAGCACCTTGTTTTTTTAAATACGGCTCTAAATCAAAACCTTCTACCTTAACTAACTGCGACCACTCTTGCCCCCAACGATTAGGCAGCCAATGTGCCGGAATATAATCGGGTACCGGTTTGTTGTATTTTTTAGCTAACTCGTAACGTGCCCAAGTGTGTAATTCGCGATATAAAGGCCAAATATCTTTAATCATACCACGTGTGGTAGTCATTAATTCATCTGTGCTCATGCCATATTCAGAAGCTTGGTAAGCAAAGAAATCAGCATAACCCAATGGTTGTACCGATTTATTTCTAAGCTCGCGTAAATTAACCAAGCCGGTTTTTAAAACCTTACCCACTTCTTTGCTTGATGTCCAAACGGCTAATCTTTCTGCTTCGTTAGATGATTTTTCCAACGTACCATCTATATCATTTGGTGTAATTTCTTTTCCGTTTAAAGTAAATTTAAACCCATATAACAAACCTGTTTGCTTGTTTTGTGCAGCAATTTTTTGTTTTACAATATCGCCTGCTGCTTCGGGGTTTGCACCAGCATTAAAAATAATGGCTTTTAACTGGCGAACTTGTATATCACTTAACTGTAAACTATCTTTTTTATCTAAAAAAGCTTTCGCCGTTTCTGTAAGAAGTTTTGCTCCGGTAAAAGTAGCCATAGCCTCATCGGCACGGGCAGCAGCATTTTCGGTAGCTGTATCGCCTGCTACAATATGCGTGTTTAATTTCCATTGCCCTTCGTTAGAGGCGATTAAATATTTTTGAAATTGTTTATTATAATCAACCAAAAAACTATCAACACTGGCTTTTGCAGCTGTAGTGTCTTTTTCCTGAGATGGTTTATTATTACATGCTACAAACAACAAGCTTGTTGCAACAGATAGAGCTATACTTTTTTTCATGTGTAATTTTTAATGAAAACAAATCTATAAAAATAAATAGGATGAAGTACCACTAATATTTTAAGTAGTTTAAGAGAAGGAAAAGAAGTAAAACTAAATCAACATCCCCGCAATAGTAGCCGAAAGATAAGAAGCTAGCGTACCGCTAATTAAAGCACGTATACCAAGTTTGGCTAAATCGGCACGACGTTCAGGCGCTAAAGCACCAATGCCGCCAATTTGCATGCCAACCGAACTAAAATTAGCAAAACCACAAATAGCAAAACTTACAATTAGCAAGCCTTTATCGGTTAAAGGTGCTGCCAGTTTGTGTGTTAGTGTATCAAAAGCAACAAACTCGTTAATGGTAAGTTTTTGCCCCATAATGGTAGCTACTTGCTGCACATCAACCTCGGGTACCCCCATACACCAAGCTAAGGGATAAAATAATTTCCCAAAAATAAAATCTAATGAAAGGGGCGCATAAATTTTTCCTAAACCATAATTAACAAAAGCTATAAGAGCAATAAACCCAATTAACATAGCTATTACGTTAATAGATATTTTCATTCCATCAGCCGCACCGTGTGATATAGCATCAATTAAATTAGTGTGTTCTTTTTTTACTTCTAAACTTACTTTGCCTTTAGTTACAGGCTCTTCGGTTTCTGGATAAATAATTTTAGAAATTACCAAAGCCGCTGGGGCTGCCATTAAACTAGCCGTAAGCAAATACTCGGCACGTGCCCCCATATTTACATACACAATTAAAATACCGCCTGCGATGCAAGCCATACTACCCGCCATAGATGATAAAAGTTCGCTTTTAGTCATGGTAGAAATGTAAGGGCGTATCATAACCTGCGCCTCAACCTGACCAACAAAAGCACTTGCCACGTTACTTAAGGCTTCGGCTCCACTAACACGCATTACAAAGTTCATTACTTTTGCAATTAGTGAAACCACACGCTGCATAAACCCAATGTGATACAAAATAGCCACCAGCACACAAACCAATATAATAGTAGATGTAACGCTAAAAGCAAAAACAAATGTGTGTGGCGCACCAAAGCTTTTGGTAGCTCCATCGTGCGTGTCAATCATAATGCCGCCATATACAAAACTGGCACCCTGCGTGGCAAATTGCTCTATTTTACCCATGCCTTTACCTAACATGGCAAAAAAACGGGTAACAGGAGGCACTTTTAAAACTAATAAGGCAATAGCAATTTGCAAGCCTACGCCGCTTATAACCAAGCGATAATTAATGGCTTTACGGTTGTTTGATAACAAAAAAGCAATAACAAAAATAACAGCAACGCCAATCAGTCCGGTAAATCTATCCATTTAGGTGTGTTTTAGTTTTAGTAGTTAAAAACAATAGCCGTAAATATAATTTTATTTTTTAAAAGAATGAAATGCCCAAATATGGCTTGAGCCAATATAAATGTTATTTTTGCCTATTGAATTGATGTTTAATGAAATTATCTAAAGAAGTAAAAACCGGACTTGTTACCTTAGTTGCTATTGCTGTAGTGATATGGGGGTTTAATTTTTTAAATGGTAACGACATTTTTAAAAAGAGCAAATACATTTATGCTATTTATGATAAAACGGATGGCTTGATAGATGCCAGTCCGGTATATGTAAGCGGGGTAAAAGTTGGACAAGTAAATAAATCTACACTTATAAAACGCGATAATAAATACAAGGTTTTAGTTACTTTTATTTTAACCGAAGATATTAAAATACCAAAAGACAGTAAAGCCAAGCTTATTTCTGTAGATTTATTAGGCTCAAAAGCCATTGATTTACAGTTTTCTACTTCTACTGTTTATATTAATACGGGCGACACTATTTTAGCCGATTATGAAGATGATTTAAAAACCGCAGTAGATAAACGTATAGCCCCTTTACAGAAAAAAGCAGAAAGCCTAATTTCTTCTATCGATTCGGTTATGCAAGTGGTACAAGAGGTACTAAACGCAAATGTTAGACAAAATTTAGTAGCCTCTTTTGAGAGTATAAAAACCACCCTATTTTCTTTACAACATGCCGCATCGGGAATAGACACATTAGTAAGTACTCAAAAAAGCAAAGTGTCTATGATACTTGGTAAAGTAGAATCGCTAGCAGCTAACCTTGAAAAAAACAATGATAAAATAACCAACATACTAAACAATTTTTCTAACATCAGCGATTCGTTGGCAAAATCAAATATTAAAACAACTATTGAGCATGCAAACCTAGCCGTAGCTCAGGTTAATAATTTATTAGAAGGCATAAATAGCGGCAAAGGTACATTGGGTAAATTGGTTAAAAACGATTCTATTTATAATAACCTAAACCGTGCCAGCAACGATTTAGATTTGTTATTGGTTGATTTACGCGAGCATCCTAAACGCTATGTAAGTATTTCGGTGTTTGGCGGAAAAGACAAAAAGAGTAAAACTAAAAAATAAACCCGCGCATGATTTCATCAATCATCTTTATTATACTGGCAACCGCAAGTACCGTCTTTTTTATTTATAATGCCAAAAAAGTTCACCGCAATATTTTTTTAGGGAAAAATGTTGATGTTTCAGGCGATTCATCTAAACGTTTAA
>DATHOW010000048.1:0-9193 GCA_035484495.1 Bacteroidia bacterium
ACACAGGGTATAAATGCTAACGTAACAGATTGTAATGTAACAGCAACGGCTGGTGCAACCGGTAACGGCTCGGTAGGTAGAGGCGGCGGTGCTGGTGGAGGCGGCGGTTTAGCTTATGGACCTACAGATCAATTGAGCGGAAATAATGGAGCAGGTGGAGCAGGTGGAGCCGGAGGTGCCGGTGGTAATGGAGCGCCAGGAGCATCTTGTTTAGTTTGTGATTTAAACGGAGCAACCTTAACTGTACTTGCACCTGTAACTAATTATCCTTTAGTGCCACAAAATGTTGTTACTGCAAGTAACATTTCTTGTAACTCTACCAATATAACTCATA
The DNA here is from genome assembly GCA_035484495.1 of Bacteroidia bacterium. Taxonomy (GTDB): domain Bacteria; phylum Bacteroidota; class Bacteroidia; order B-17B0; family Aurantibacillaceae; genus PALSA-968. The sequence goes on from DATHOW010000048.1 coordinate 335, forward strand.
ACGATGTTACAACACCAGGTGCTACATGGACTTTTGGTGCAAACTCAAACCCAACTACATTAACAGGTTCGCCTTCTATAACAACTTATACTACTTTGGGCAGGCACACTATCACAGCAGGTACTTTTACTTATACCGGATTTAACAATACAATTATTACACCGCCAAGCACAGGCAGTATAGTGGCTTCTGCAAATACTATATGTGTAGGCTCAGCTAATTTTGCTAGCTCGGTTGCCGGTACATTAGGTTTAACCTACAATTGGTCGGTATCGCCGGCTGCTACTATAGCTAGTGCTACAACAAGTTCTACTTCTATAACTTTTGCTAATGCAACAGCTTCTCCAATTGTTTATGTAGTTACTTTAACCATTTCATCGCAATGTTGCGGTGCATTAGCACCAATAACAACTTCTATAACAGTATATCCTACACCGGCAAACCCAACAGTAGTTACCAATACAATTTGTTTGGGCGGTATAGGCTCGTTTACAGCAACAGCACCGGTTGGTGCTACTTTTAATTGGTATAGCGATGCAGCTGGTACAAGTTTATTAAATACAGGAACTACTTTTTCGGTTTCTCCTATTTCAGGTCCTTACACAGTTTATGTTCAGGCATCTAATAGTGGAGGTTGTAAAAGTGCCATTGTTCCGGCTGTGTTAACACCAACAACAGTGCCTGCACCAACAGTTGTACCGGGTGTTTCTTGCGATACAGGTTTGGTTGCAGTAAGTATAAACCCTGTTGCGGGTGCCACCAGTTACGATTGGTATGGTGATGCAGGAGGAACAAATTTAATTCAATCTAGTACTAGTTTAAGTTATGATAGCATCATTCATTCATACGGAGGCTCGTATACAGTATATGTACAATCAAATATAGCAGGCTGTACTCCAAGTGCTTTAATTCCTGTAACAGGTAGTGTAACTTCTACACCTATTACGGCAAACGCAACTGTATCACCTAACTATACTATTTGTATAGGCGCAACATTTACTATAACTGTTAACCCTACTCCTGTCGGTGTTTACACATACACTTGGTCTCCTGCTGGCGGAAATTCAAATACAATATCTCAAACCTTAAATGCCTCATCTTCTTATTATGTTATGATATCAAGTGGAGTTTGTACTAAACGATTTGATTATCCTATGATAGTGAAACCCCCACTTAAAGACACTATTGTGCCTCCTGCAGCACTTACTTGTTTAACTACTACGGTTACTTTAGATGGTTCGCATTCGGATGTAGGTACATACAGCTGGACAACCACCGGCGGAAGTTTTGCTTCGGCAACTAATACAAACACAGTAGTAGCTAGCAGCCCTGGAGTTTATACGTTAACTATAATAGACCCGGTTACAACTTGTCCTTCTTTTACAACAGTTACTTTAGCTGCGCCTACAAAGCCTACGGCACTTATTAATGTGCCAACACCTACTTGTTCGCCTTTAACGGTTACTTTAAGGGATAGCACATCGAGTACAGGTGGCAACATTAGCTTCTCGTGGACAACAACCGGTGGAAACATTGTTTCGGGTGCTAACACAGCAAGTGCGGTAGTAAGTGTTGCAGGTGTTTACAGTTTAACTGTTACTGATAGTAATACAGGTTGCGATTCTGTTGCTCAACAAACGGTTACTATTATTCCTTCACCAACTATTACTACTACATCAATAAGCAGTAGCGGTATTTGCCCTGGAGGAACAAGTGTAATAGCACTTAGCGGAGCTACTTCATATACCATAAACCCTGGTAATTTGGTAGGCCCTGGCCCAAGTTTTCCACTTAGCCCAGTTGGTACAACTACATATACTATAGATGGTACTAATAGTGCAACAGGTTGTGTAAATGCTCCGGCTAATCAAGATACAGTGATTATAACAGTTAGTCCAACACCAACTATTACAACTTTATCAGTAAGCAGTAGTAGTATTTGTCCTGGTGGGTCAACTACTATAACCCCTACAGGTGCATCTACATATACATTGAATCCTGGAAATTTAATAGGAACAAGCTTTAACGTTAGTCCGGTTATTACAACTACGTATACTATAGATGGTAGCAGCGTTGCGGGTTGCTCTAATTCAGCGGCAGGTCAGGACACAGTAGTTATTACAGTTAGTCCAACGCCAATTATTACTACTTTATCGGTAGTAAATAGCAATAGTATTTGTCCTGGAGGAACAAGTGTAATAACACTTGGTGGTGCTAGTTCATATACTTTAAACCCTGGGAATATTATAGGTCCGGGCCCAAGTTTTACTGTTAGTCCAGTTGGTACAACTACATATACAATAGACGGTACAAATGCAGCGGGTTGTACAAATGCAGCGGGTAATCAAGATGCAGTGGTTATCACAGTGTTTACAGCGCCTACAATTAATCTTGGAAATTCAACAGCAGATACGGCAAGTTGTAGCCAATCAAATGGTGGAATTAATTTAAATGCTAATGCTGTAGTTGGAGGAACATCGCCATATACTTATCAATGGTATAATGCAACAACCGGGCAACCAATAGCAGGAGCTACATCGGCTTCTTTAACTGGCCAGCCAACGGGTAGTTATAGTTTACAGGTAATTGATACACATAGTTGTGTTGCAACAAATAGCGGTACACTAACTGCAGTTAGTGTACCTACTACTACTTTACCAATAGCTTCGTTTTCAACCTCGCCAAACCCAGCTGTAGGGGCAGCTCCTTTGCATGTTGTGTTTACAAATCAATCAAATAATGTGTCAAGTTCAACAACTTATACTTGGACATTTGGAGACGGAAACGGTGGTATAGCGCACGATACTAATTATACTTATACAAATACGGGCACCTACACGGTTACTTTAACCGCTGCTACCGGTACTTGTACAAATTCGGCTACATATACTGTTACAGTTCATGTACCTACTATGCTTATAATCCCCAACATTTTTACGCCAAATGGTGATGGAACAAATGATGTATTCTTTATTCCGAATACAGGCATGGTTAGTTTAACTTGCGAAATTTATAACCGTTGGGGTCAATTATTGCACACTATAACCGCACCTAACCAAGGCTGGGATGGCATAGTGCCAAATGGCGATAAAGCACCTGATGGAACATATATGTATATACTACAAGCACAAGGCTTAGATGGTAAAACATATAAACAAGATGGTACGGTTACTTTAATTAGATAATAGGAAACTAAAAACAAACAAAAAGGCTTTCATAGAAATATGGAAGCCTTTTTTGTTTTATAGCTGCCAATCAGTCACACCTGCTATCTTTGGCAAAAAAATTGACAGAGAGGGATAAGAATTAAAAAACTAAAACTATGCAAACAGGCAAAATAAATGTACAAACAGAAAACATTTTTCCCATCATTAAAAAGTTTCTTTACTCCGATCACGAAATATTTTTACGTGAGTTAGTGAGTAATGCAGTTGATGCTACCAAAAAATTAAAAGCTTACTCATCGATGGGTGAGTTTAAAGGCGAAGTTGGTAAAACAACTCTAGAAATTATTTTAGATAAAAATGCAAAAACACTTACCATACGCGATAGAGGGATAGGAATGACCGGGGATGATATTGTAAAATACATTACACAAATTGCATTTTCAGGTGCCGAAGAGTTTGTAACTAAATACAAAGATAAAGTGGATGCCAATGCTATGATTGGGCATTTTGGTTTAGGTTTTTATTCAGCCTTTATGGTTGCTAAAGAAGTTGAAATTGTTTCCTTATCATTTAAAGAAGGCTCTAAGGCTGCACGTTGGATATGTGATGGAAGTCCGGAATATAAATTAGAAGAAACTACTAAAGAGTTTAGAGGCACCGATATTATTTTGCACATAGCTGATGATAGCACCGAGTTTTTGGAAGAAGCGCGCATTGATACACTGCTAAAAAAATACTGCCGTTTTTTACCGGAAGAAATAAAATTTGGAACTAAAAAACAGTATGTAAAAGCTGAGAAAGAAGGCGATAAAGAAACCGAAATTGAGGTTGATAACATCATTAACAACCCAAGTCCTTTATGGACTAGAAAGCCTGCTGATTTAACGGATGAGGACTATAAAAATTTTTATCGCGAGTTATATCCGATGAATTTTGAGGAGCCTCTTTTTTGGATTCACTTAAATGTTGATTATCCGTTTAATTTAACGGGTGTGCTTTATTTTCCGAAACTTAAAAACAACTTTGAAGCGCCAAAAGATAAAATACAATTATACAGCAATCAGGTTTTTGTAACTGATAATGTTGAGCACGTTGTGCCCGATTTTTTAATGTTGTTACGCGGGGTAATTGATAGCCCGGATATTCCGTTAAACGTGTCACGCAGTTATTTACAAGCAGACGGTAACGTGAAAAAAATAGCAGCACACATTACTAAAAAAGTGGCTGATAAACTGGAGGAACTATTTAAAAAGGACCGTGCCGATTTTGAGAAAAAATGGAACGACATTAAAATTTTTGTTGAGTACGGTATGCTTAGTGATGATAAATTTAGTGAGAAGGCTCAGAAATTTGCCATGCTTACAAATACCGAAGACGCTCACTTTACTTTAGAGGAGTACGAAAACAAAATAAAACCAATACAAACCGATAAAGACAAAAAACTAATTTATTTATATACTACTAATGTTGCCGAACAACATAGCTATATACAAGCTGCAAAAGACAGAGGGTATGATGTGTTATTATTTGATACGCCGTTAGATTCTCATTTTATTGGCAAGCTAGAAAGCACGTTGAAAGAAGTTGCCTTTGTACGTGTTGATGCTGATACAGTTGATAAGCTGATTAAAAAAGACGAAGAGCAAGTATCTAAACTTAGTGATGAGCAGAAAAAAGAATTGCAACCAATGGTAGAAGAAGTTGTGCCTAAAGATAAATTTACTGTTGTGTTTGAAAGCTTGAGCGAGAAAGATGCGCCTATGCTAATTACACGCCCTGAGTTTATGCGCCGCATGAAAGATATGAGTGCTATGGGTGGCGGTGGAATGAATTTTTATGGCGATATGCCTGATATGTTCAACTTGGTTGTAAATACAAATCACCCGCTTATCAGTAAAATTTTAGGAGAGAAAAATGTTGATAAACGTAAAGCTATAAGCAAACAAGCAGCAGATTTGGCTATGCTATCGCAAGGTTTATTAAAAGGCGAAGAGCTTACTAAATTTATAAAACGTTCGGTTGAGTTAATCGACTAAGAATAAAAAACATGAAAAAAGAAAATCGCCTTTCGGGGCGATTTTTTATTTAATAAAACTTAGGGCTTCTTCTTTAGTTGTTGTGTTTTTAAAACAGCTTAGTAGTTGGTTTAAAACACGTTCAACTGTTGCATCTGGGCATGATGCTCCGCTGGTAAGTATAATTTTTACTTTATCTTTTTTAGGAATAAAATTTTCGGTGCTTAATTTTTTCTGATGCGGATAATCAAAGTGATGTATCAAAGTATCTGACTCAATTTCTTTTTCGGAAGAAATAAAATAAGTGGGAAATTTTTGCTCTAACAATTCTACTAAATGAGATGTGTTTGAGCTGTTATAACCACCCACTACAACGGCTAAATCTGCATCGGTTTTTAGTAAGCCGTAGGTAGCATCTTGGTTTTCGTTGGTAGCGTAGCAAAGCGTATCACGTGTGTCGGCAAAATGTTGTTTGGTGTTTTCTTCACCGTACTTGGCAACCATTACTTGTTTAAAATGCTCGGCTATTTCTTGTGTTTCGGTAGCCAGCATGGTAGTTTGGTTAATTACGCCAACTTGTTGCAAATGTTTTGTTACATCAAAATTTGCGGAGTGCTTGCCTTTAAACTCTTCGTAAAAAAGTGCAGCATCTTTTTTGCCTGTTATATAATCACTTAGTTTTTTTGCTTCAGCTAAATCTTTTACAACAACCGCAGGTGCGCTTTGTGCACTACGTGAAAAAGTAGCACGGGTTTCTTCATGCGTATATTTTCCGTGAATGATGATAGTATAATTTTCTTTTCCTATTTGTTCCGATTTTTTCCAAACACGTTCTACAAACGGACAAGTAGTATTGTATTTTTGTACTTCAATATTCTTTTGCTCTAATAATTTTTCTATCTGCAAGGTTGTACCAAAGGCAGGTATAATTACTACATCGGCGGGCGTAAGCTCATCAAACGAAATTAATTGCTTGCCCTTAGTGTCTTGTAAAAATTGCACGCCGTTATCTGTCAAATCTTTATTTACATCGGGGTTGTGTATCATTTGGCTAAGCAAAAAAATACGCTTACCCGGATTTTCATTTACAGCTTTAAAAGAAATTTCAATGGCGTTTTCTACACCATAACAAAAACCAAAATGACGTGCAATGTAAAAACCAACCGGGCCAAAATCTACATATGTAGGCGACATATCCCTTTTACGAGGGTCGTTTGCTTTTTGATGCGATTTTATTTTTGTAATGAGTGGACTGCGGTAAAACTCAGGAATTTCAAAAGTTTTCATTAGAGGATTTAGTTGTTGTGTATCTCCTCATCAACCAATAAATTATTTTTTACAGCAAACATAACCACACCGGCTGTATTATTTACTCTAAGTTTTTGCATTACATTTTTGCGATGTGTGTGCACGGTATGAAAACTTAAAAAAAGTTTTTCGGCAATTTGCTTGTTTGATAAACCAAGCGCAATGTGTTTAATTATTTCAATCTCTCTGTCAGATACCGCAAAGCCTTCGCACGAAGTTTTTTTGCTGTATGTTTTAGCAATCGTTTCAGCGTCGGCTGTTAAAGCGTCTATAATTTGTCCGCATAAAAAGCGTGTGCCTTTTTCAGTATTGTCTATGGCATCACAAATTTCTTGCTTATCGCACTCTTTCAATAAAAAACTGGTAACGCCTGCATTTAGTAATGAAGAAATTTCTTCTTTAGGTAACATAGGGCTAATAGCAAGAATTTGTAGCGCTTTAAATTGTTTTTTAATTTGAGAAATATCGGTAGGGGTAATTTGCATTGATACCGGGTCTATCACTAAAATCTCCGGTTTATGCTTTTTAAGGGCTGATAAAAGACTACTTTTTTCGGTTACTTCGCTAATATTAACGCTGTAACTAGCCTGCATTAGGGCTTTAAAACCCTCGCGCATCAGTACACTATTATCGGCAACTACAATATTCATTATTTATAATGATTTTAATTAAGCAAATATACGAAGATTTAAGATACCAAAAAAGGGGAATAAAAAAAGGGTAAGCTACTTTCATCGCACCGCTACAACCACCTACCCTTGCTGCGTTCCCACCCTGGGGGATTTGGTAGGAGCTGATCGTGAAAGACTTACCCACTGCAAAATTAGTACTTTATTTCGTTATTAAAATAAAAATCGCAAACTTTGCTTCTTATCTTTTTATGGACATATCTGTAATTATCCCCCTTTTAAACGAAGAAGAGTCTTTGCCCGAGCTACACGACTGGATTGCGCGCGTAATGCAGCAACACAATTACAGCTACGAAATTGTTTTTATTGATGATGGAAGCAAAGATAAATCGTGGAGTGTGATTGAAGGCTTATCACAAAAAAACCCAAATGTTAAAGCCATAAAATTCAGAAGAAATTACGGAAAATCGCCTGCTTTACACGTTGGTTTTGAGGCTGCTGAAGGTAATGTGGTTATAACCATGGATGCCGATTTGCAGGATAGTCCGGATGAAATTCCCGAGCTTTACAACATGATAATTCAAGGTGGTTTTGATTTGGTAAGCGGCTGGAAACAAAAGCGTTATGACAATGCAGTAACCAAAAATTTACCAAGCAAACTTTACAACTGGACCAACCGAAAAATAAGCGGCATTCAGCTACATGATATGAATTGCGGTTTAAAAGCCTATAAAAAAGAGGTTATAAAAAGCATTGAAATTTATGGCGAAATGCACCGTTTTATACCGGTTTTAGCTAAAAACGCTGGCTTTGATAATATTACTGAAAAAACGGTACAGCATCAGGCAAGAAAATATGGTACATCTAAATTTGGCTGGGATAGGTTTATTAATGGCTTTTTAGATTTATTGACCATAACTTTTCTTTCAAAATTTGGCAAACGCCCTATGCATTTGTTTGGAACACTTGGTACACTTATGTTTTTAATAGGATTTTTTGTTACAATTTATTTAGGAGTAGAAAAACTTTATTGTGTTTATAACAATCAACGCGCGCCTTTGGTGGCAAGTAACCCTTTATTTTTTATAGCCTTAACCACCATGGTTTTAGGCACTCTTTTATTTTTAACTGGTTTTGTGGGCGAGCTTATTTTACGCAACTCATCGGTGCGCAACCATTATTTGTTAGAGAAGAAGGTTAATCTTTGAAAAAACACTGTTTAATATTTTTACTTTTTTGCCTGAGTTTTTTTGAGATTAAAGCTCAAGATTCGAATTCTGTTACGAAAAATTTTAACCCGCAGTTTGGCAACCGTTACGGACCTTTTCACCAAACTATAAAAGACACAACCAAAAGAACTATATCAACTTTTGGACATTATTTTTCTATTGGCATTGGTGTAGCAAATGAATATAAATCGGCGGGATATTGCGGCATGGTAAGTTATTCTTTAGCTTATAAAAGCCATCTGTTTTCTGTAACTGCTGCACAAAGCGAAATTGGCTTGCGTAATAGTGCTGATGGAGGATACAAAGCAAATTACATAGGCGCTTTGGTTGGCGAATCTGTTAGGTTAAAGCATGTAATGCTATCTCTATCCGTTGGACTAGCCTGCAATGATATAATAATTATAGACCCTTCTCTTTACGAATATTCAGTTAGATCAGGGGTTGTCTATTCAAACAACCACGGTATTTCATTTCCGATAGAATTAAAAGCTTTTTTTCTTACGAGCGGAGG
>DATHOW010000049.1:0-10069 GCA_035484495.1 Bacteroidia bacterium
GTTTTTGTACTATGTTTTTAGATAAAGTTGATGGCAAATTTTTTGTGGTATCCAGTTGCGGAATATATAAATGCGCTACCATGATGCTACCCAAACCGCGTTCAAATAAATATTTAAAAGGAAAAAGTTCAAGTGTATCTAATCTCTCTAAACTATAAGGAACAGTGGGTAATGTTTTGTGTGAATCTTTATCTGTATCTCCGTGCCCGGGAAAATGTTTCGCGCAAGCTAGTACGTGTTCATCTTGCAAACCTTTCATGTACAAATATGATTTTTTGGCAACCGCCGTTTTATCTTCGCCAAACGAACGCATTGATATAACAGGATTATTAGGGTTGTTATTGATATCAACTACCGGAGCAAAGTTTACGTGTATGCCAACTGCCTTGCACTCACGCGCTATTTGTCTGCCCATATAATAAATAAGCGAATCGTTTTGCATCGCAGCCAAAGTCATTTGACGAGGATATTGCGTGGTGCTATCCAAACGCATAGCCAAACCAAACTCGCCATCTATGCTCATTAGTAAAGGTGTTTTAGCACGTGTTTGGTAGTAGTTTGCCAATTTTGTTTGCCTTACCGGACCACCCTGCATAAAAATCAACCCACCAATATTGTATTTAGTAATTAAGCTATCAATTTGTCTAACGTGTTTCATGTCTTTATTACTCCACGCGGCAATCATAAATAATTGTGCTAAACGCTCATCTGCATTCAAACTAGCATAAACAGAATCTACCCATTTACTTTCAAGGTCTAAAAACGGAGGTTGTGTTTGTGCTGCCATCTTTCCGAAGAAAAAAGACAACAGTATGCTAAGCGAAATAATTTTTTTCATGTCGCATAAAAGTAACTACATATATAAGGGGTATAGAAAGCCTAAGAAAACTTTGCTAACAAAACCTTTTTAATAATTAATGTTATTGCATAATGCCATCTTTCATCAGCAACTGACGGTCGCTCATGTCTGCTAGGTCTTTGTTATGGGTTACAATAACAAAGGTTTGTTGTAATTTTTCGCGCAAGGTAAAAAACAGTTTATGTAATTCGTGTGCGTTATTGGTATCTAGGTTACCCGATGGCTCATCAGCCAAAATAACCGAAGGGTCGTTTATTAAAGCACGTGCCACGGCCACACGTTGTTGCTCTCCACCCGATAGTTCGTTTGGTTTATGGTCAACTCTATGTGAAACACCAAGCAGGTTTAATAATTCAGATGCTTTATGTGTAGCTTCTTTTTTAGAAACGCCTGCAATTAAAGCAGGCAGACATACATTTTCAATAGCCGTAAATTCAGGTAACAAATGATGAAACTGAAAAACAAAGCCAATATTTTTATTACGAAATGCCGATAATTTTTTATCAGATAAAGCAGCTACATCTGTATTGTTAATAGATATTTTTCCGTCGGATGGTTTATCAAGTGTGCCAATAAGTTGCAACAAAGTTGTTTTGCCTGCACCAGATGCGCCCACAATAGCAACTACTTCAGCCTTATTTATTTGTAAGGATACATTTTTAAGCACCTGCAAAGTGCCATAAAATTTATTTATGTTTTGTGCAACAATCATTAAGGAATGTTCATGTATTTATGTGTTTGTAAAGATACCATCCACTTTGGGTTGTTCTTAACATACTCTACTATTAAAGGAGTTATTTCAGCATGTTTGCTCCACTCAGGCTGTAAAAACAAATAACAGTTTTTGTTTACTTTTTTGGCTTCTTCTTCTGCCCAAATAAAATCGTGTTTGTTGTAAACAATTATTTTAAGCTCATGCGCTTTATCATAAACCTCTTGCAAAGGCACCATTGTTTTTTTAGGCGACAGGCAAATCCAATCCCAATCGCCTGTTAATTTATAGGCTCCTGAAGTTTCAATAAAAGTTTCAATATTTTTTTCTTTAAGCTGATGGGTAAGTTGGGTAAGGTTATACATAAGTGGCTCGCCCCCTGTAACCACCACCGATTTGGCATTATACTCTAATACGTTTTGAATTACCACCTCTGTTTTTGTAAGCGGATGGATAGATGCATCCCAGCTTTCTTTTACATCGCACCAATGGCAACCCACATCGCAGCCTCCCAAACGAATGAAATAGGCAGCTTTACCGGTATTAAAGCCTTCGCCCTGTATGGTATAAAACTGCTCCATAAGGGGCAGCAAAGTCCCCTCATCGAGCAGTTTTTTATCTTGTGGCTGAATATTTTTGGTTGTATACAAGCATGCAAAAATACGGTTTATTGTAATCTAAACACAATGGCTTGATTAAATGTTGCTTTAACAGGTTTGCCATGTTTTATACCCGGTTTCCATTTCAACATTAATTTAATAACGCGCAAAGCTTCTTCGTTGCAGCCATAGCCCACGCCGCTAATTATAGTCGCCTTTTCTACCCTTCCTTCTTCATCGATAATAAAATTCACAACTACTCTCCCAGATACATTTTCACTTAAAGCCATAGCAGGATATCTCAAATTTTTTTGTAAAAAAGCCGCCATATTATCATAAGATGGCATAGCATCTAAATCTGCCGCCTCAACAGGTTTATTAGTTGCCGCACCTTCAGGACTTTCACCTGTTCCCGGAGGATTTGTACTTCCTACTTCACCGGTTGTAGCATCAGGGTTAGCTGTTTGTCCCGTTGGGTTATTTACGCCATCAGTTGTTTGTACAACATTAGTACTTTGTTCTACGGCATAGTCATTTAAATTAGTACTTACTGCCTCCGATGTTGCAGCGCTAGCAGCAGGTGGTGTAACCGCAACAGCTTCTTTTTTAAGCGGTGGCAATTCTACCTCTACGGTTTTATATACTTCAATAGGAGGAATAATATTTTCGCCTATTTCTAACTTCTTTACTTCTTCTACCGTATTAGTTAACCAAACGGCTAATAAAGATACTAAGGCAAAAAACAAAACAGTTGCTCCTAATGATTTTAAAATGGTGTTGCCATAATCGCTGCGTATGGCATAGGCTCCGTAGTTTTTGTTACGGTTTTCAAAAATTATTTCGTTAAGCTGGGTGCTGTTATTTTCTAAAATAATCATGGCTATTTGTTTTAATTGGTTAATCAAATTTAAACCATCAAAAAGCCATAAAGTTGACACCTTTTTAAACGGCGGCACTTTCTTTTTAAGCGGTACGGTTTTTAAAGTAAACGGTAGCAAAAAATGCCCTAAAACAAAAAATCCCTGCCATTTGGCAAGGATTTTTTGTAATTTATTTTATCTTTTATTAGTTTCTCATGCCATCATCAGATGACTCAAGTTTAGTTGGAGCAGCAGGTGCTGTGGTTCCGTTAGCAGGAGCCGCTTGTTGGTTTTTACGCTCTTCTTGTTTTTGTTTTTGCTGTAAACGATATTGCTCCCATTTTTGCTGTTGTTCAGGCGTTAATGTAGCGTTTACATCTTTCACAAATTGCTCTTTTACCGGTTTTATTTCAGAATGCAATTCTTTACGGTTTTCAGCACCTTTGCTTCTTATTTGTTGCATAGATGTGTTTCTGGTAATCATTGCCTGATATATTTTTTGCTTTTGCTCCTCAGTAAGTGTTAAAACCCTTTGCAAATGGGTTGACTGACGTTCAGCCATTTGCTCAGGTGTTGGAGCCTGTTTTTGTGTAGTTGCCGGCGCTGCTGCCTGAGCGGGTGCTTGCTGAGCCTGTGCTAACTGTATAGTTGCAATGGCTAGGGCTGTTAAAACAATCTTTTTCATAATATTATGGTTTTAAATGGTTATTTACAGTTTTAGATGCAAATCTAATGCCCTAAGTTTAATTAGCCAATTTTCTTTTAGTTAATTTAACTTTTTAAAAGATTTTGCAATTTTGTTGCTAATTAAAATAAATAAAGTATATTTGCAGTCCATTTTATAAAGTATAAAGAAAAAGCAATGGCAAACCATAAATCATCAGTAAAAAGAGCAAGACAAACAGAAACAAAAAAGTTGCATAATCGCTACCAAGCTAAAACTGCACGTACTTTTTTAAAACGTTTACGTACTAGTACCAGTAAAGAAGAAGTTACCGCTTTACTTCCAAAAGTTGCATCAATGCTTGATAAATTAGCAAAACGTAATATCATTCATAAAAATAAAGCTTCTAACTTGAAGTCTAAAATCGCTTTAAAAGTTAAAAGCATTAAATAATTTTTACTCTTTTTAAAAAGAAGGCTGTTTCAAAAAATGAGGCAGCCTTTTTTATTGTAATTTAGCCCTATGTCTAAACACAACTTACAAAGCATTGGCAGTGCTATCAATCAGTTTTTAAAAGAGAACCGTTTAGAAAAGAAAATAGATATATCTAGTCTGCATATTAACTGGAAAACCATTGCCGGCGATATGATTGCCAACCACACCAAACGCATTTTTTTAAAAGATACCACCCTTTTTTTAGAAGTTGATTCGGCTGAACTTAAAAACGAGCTTCATTTTTTAAAAGATCAGATCATTCAAAACGTTAACCATTTTTTAAAGAAAGATCTCATCAAACAATTAGTACTGATTTAACTAAACAGACAACTTGAAAAGCATCTTACATCAAAATAAGATTTTTATTGTGTTATACGCTTTGCTTTTTTGCACTGCCAGCACCATTATTTTTAGCACCGATAAATTACAACTCCATTTATTTTTTAATGACTTGGTTGGGTCTCCGTTTGATGGCTTTTTTAAATACGTAACCTTTATTGGCGATGGGGTTTTTATTATTTCGTTAACGCTACTTTTGTTGCTTTACAACATGCAAAAAGCCATAACTATATTACTCTGTTATTTGGCTAGCGCCGGGGTTACACAAGGCATTAAATATGCTTTTTTTGGCGATGCCGACCGCCCTACACTCGTTTTTGTGCATAACAACTTAACATTAAAAGTTGTTGAGGGGGTAGATTTAAACATACACCACAGTTTTCCATCGGGGCATGCAACAGCTGCATTTAGCTTATTTTTTTGTTTGAGTTTTTTTTCTAAAAATAATGGGGTAAAAATTCTTTGTTTTTTATCTGCTATAACGGTAGCCTTTTCCAGAGTTTATTTATCACAACATTTTTTTGAAGACATTACTGTGGGCAGTTTTTTTGGTGTTTTATTTTCAATGATAATGTGTGCCCTTTTATACCAAACTAAAATTAGTCCTAAGTTTAATAAGCTGGATAAGCCTATTTGGAAACTATTTGTATGATTGGCACTAAAAAATATTCGGGCTGGCATATTGCTATTACAGTTATTGCTGCTGCATTATTTATTCCGTTTTTAGGTGCCGTACATTTGTTCGATTGGGACGAAATAAACTTTGCCGAGTGTGCCCGCGAAATGCTGGTTACCCATAACTACAGTCAGGTACAAATTAACTTTCAGCCCTTTTGGGAAAAGCCCCCCCTGTTTATTTGGTTACAGGTTTTAAGTATGAAACTGTTTGGTGTAAATGAGTTTGCAGCTCGTTTCCCCGATGCCATTTGTGGCATTATTACATTAAACCTAACCTACTATTTAGGCAGAAAGTATAACAACCACACCTTTGGTTTGCTTTGGACTTTGTGTTACGCAGCCTCTTTCCTACCCTTTTTATATTTTAAAACCGGCATTATAGACCCTTGGTTTAACCTCTTTATATTTTTAAGCATTTGCTTTTTACTGCAATGGTTTAACAATAACTCTAAAAAAACAAATATAAATGCTGTGTATGCTGGCTTATTTGCTGGCTTAGCTATACTAACTAAAGGCCCTGTTGCGTTGTTAATTATAGGTCTTACATTTTTGGTAGTGTGGTTTAGATTAAAATTAAACCCTTTTGCTAACCTAAAAAATTTAGTACTATTTATTGTAGTGTTTTTAATAACCGGCCTTAGTTGGTTTATATTTGAAATACTAAACGGAAATTTAGCCGTATTAAAAGAGTTTATCGAGTATCAAGTACGACTATTTAACACCCACGATTCGGGTCACGAAGGTTTTAGGTTATATCATTTTGTAATATTACTAATAGGCTGTTTTCCGGCATCAATATTCTTTATCCCCGCGCACACTAAAAACCCATCAGATACTCCTTTTCAGGTTTACACAAAACAATGGATGCTTATTTTGTTTTGGGTAGTACTCATTATATTTACCATAGTAAACACCAAAATAGTTCATTATTCAAGCATGTGTTACTTTCCCTTAACCTATTTGGCAGCATATAAACTGCACGATATAATTTACTCCCGCAAACAACTAAACCGCATTGTATTTTCGTTGGGTTTATTTTTAATCATTGTTTTAGGCATGGCTTTTATAGCTGCCGGGTTAATAAAATATTTTATCCCCGCTATTACAAACAGCAATTTAATTGCCGATAAGTTTGCCATAGCATCTTTACAAACACCTGTAACCTGGCTTGGTTTTGAGTGGGTTGTTGGTTTATTGTTTTTAGTTTTCTCTATCTACTTTTTCGTTAACCTACACAAATCTAAAAAATACATCTACGGCTTATTTGCTACCTCTTTAGTAAGTATATGGATGATAACCCTTTTAATTGTACCTAAAATTGAGCCCTACTCGCAAGGACCTGCTATTGAGTTTTACGAATCGTTAAAAGGAAAAGATGTGTATGTAGAAACCATTGGTTTTAAAAGTTATGCCTATATGTTTTATACCGATAGACAGCCACAGCATAACTCGCCTGCTATGCTAAAGTCGATTAAAGAACAAGAGATTAAATTGATAAAAGAAGGCAATGCAGAGGCTGTTAGCTTTAACTTAATGAGCCTAACCTGGATGCTGCTTGGCGACATTGATAAACCGGCTTACTTTGCCGCAAAAATTACCGACGATGAAGAAATTAAAAAAAATCATCCAAACTTAATTAAACTATATCATAAAGGAGGCTTTATTTTTTATAAACGCTTACCAAACATTCATTAATTTAGGCACGCTTTTTGAAACTAAACTTTAAAATTAAAACCATGAACAAAAAAATTGCAGTACTTCTTTTATCTGTTTGCGTTATAAGCGCACAAGCACAAAGCTTAAAAAACAAACTTAAAGCAGCCGAGAAAAAAGCCGAACAAGAGGTAAAAGACCATTCTTCTTCAAACGGTAAATTAAGCAATGATGATATTATTGCAGGTTTAAAAGAAGCCCTAAGTACAGGCACTAAAAATTCAACTGCAACTGCATCAAAAGTTGATGGTTACTTAAAAAACCCGGCTATTTTTATTCCATTTCCTCCCGAAGCAGAAAAAATTAAAACCGAGCTTATAAATTTAGGTTTTAAAAATAAAGTAGATGAGTTTGAAACATCGGTTAACCGAGCTGCCGAGCAAGCTGCTACCAGCGCCGCACCTATTTTTTTAGATGCCGTTAAAAAAATGACTGTTACAGATGGTTTATCTATCCTACAAGGTTCTGATACGGCTGCTACTCATTATTTAAAACAAAACACATCAGCTGCTTTAACTGCACAGTATCATCCTATTGTAAAAGATGCTTTAGCTAAAGTAAATGCTACAGCCTATTGGGCTTCTTTGGTAAAAATTTACAACGAAATTCCGTTTGTAAAAAAACAAAACCCCGATTTAGAAGGATTTGTTACAGGTAAAGCTTTAAATGGTTTATTTCATTTAGTGGGCGAAGAAGAAACTAAAATTCGTAAAGACCCAGCTGCACAGGTTACCGATTTACTTAAAAAAGTATTTGGTAAAAAATAATTAAACCGGTTACTTAAAGCGTAGCGTTTTTACCGGATTAATTTTACTTATAATCAACACCGGCAACAACATCATTACTAGGCAAGAACCGATGGTAAGCAGGTTTACCATTAGTATTTGGTTTAAATGTAACTCAACCGGCACGTACGATACGTAGTAGCTTTCGGGTGGTAGTTTTATAAATTTAAAATGTTGTTGTACCAAACAGATAAGTACACCTGCTACGTTACCAATTACCAAGCCTTTTAAAAGCATTCTGAGGGATTGGTATAAAAATATTTTTTGTACCAAGCCATTCCCTGCTCCTATTGATTTAAGTAAGCCAATGGTGTTGCTGCGTTCCAATATTAAAATAAGTAAAGCCGAAATCATATTTATAACCGCCACCACAATCATTAAAGTTATAATGATAAAAGCATTACTATCTAACAAGGATAACCACGAAAACAGCGTAGGGTAAATTTGCTTAACCGATTTGGCTTCTACGTTTTGCCCCACCATATCGTTAATCACTTCGGTTTGTGCATCAATAGCATTATAATTTTTTAATTCAACTTCAAAGCCTCCTGTTTGGTCACTCGCCCAATAGTTAAGGCGCTGTACTTGTTTTAGGTGGGCAAAAACAATGTTATCATCTACATCGGCAAAGCCGGTTTGGTAAACGCCACTTACTATAAACTTACGTACTCGTTTTTCGTAACCAAAGCCCTCGCCTGCGCTGTCGTTTACTTCTTTTTTACTTATAAAGTAAGTAAGCAGTTTATCACCCACACGCGCATTTAGTTTTTGCGCCATAGTTTTAGATATCAAAATTTTATCTGATGTAACCGTATCTGTATAAAGAGGGATATCGCCTTGCAGTAAATATTGTTTTATAAAAGTCCAGTCGTAATAGTTATCAACTCCTTTAATAATAATGCCTTGGTTTTCATCTTTGGTTTCAATGATGGCGTTTTTGGTAGCAAAGGGTTGTATGTGTTTAATTTCTTTATCGCCCTGCAAATCTTTCAAAAACGGGGCTTGCATAGATAGGGGCTCTTGCTCAAACGAGTTGTTGTTGGTATAGGCATTTATAACTACATCGCCCGAAAAACCAACTGCCTTACTTTTAATTTCGTTTTTAAACCCGGTTACAATGCTTACGGTAAGTATCATTACCGCAATGCCCAACACAATACTACCTACGGCAATTTTAACCACAGGCGCAGCTATCGATTTTTTTTGCGACTTGGTTTGCCAAAGCTTATTGGCTATATCGGTATATAAGTTAAATGACAAGTTTTATAGGTAAAAACCAAAAGTAACAATTTAGTATTTATATCTTACCCTATTGAGGTTACTAATTAGCGTTTATATTTGCAGCTATGTTTAAAAGACTATTCGTATTTTTTATATCGCTTTTTATAATCAATTTAGCTGTTGCGCAACCTTATCAGCAAACTAGGGTTTTGTACGAAAAAGATGTTCAAACAGGTGCTGCGCAAACCAGCCAGTACTTACCCTTACTAAAAGGAAAGCGCGTAGCGGTTATAGCCAACGCAACTTCTTTAATAAACAAAACACATTTAGTAGATACGCTGTTGGCTTTAAAAATAAATATTAAAAAGATTTTTAGTCCTGAGCATGGCTTTAGAGGGACGGCCGATGCAGGCGAAACCGTACATAGCGATAAGGATAAAAAAACGGGCGTAACCATTATATCCCTTTACGGCAAGCACATGAAACCTACTCAAGAGGATTTAGCCGATGTTGATGTTATTGTTTACGATATACAAGATGTGGGCGTGCGTTTTTACACCTACATATCTACCATGAGTAATTGTATGGATGCCGCCGCCGAGTTTAAAAAAACATTTATTGTATTAGATCGTCCAAACCCTAATGGTTATTATGTAGATGGCCCGGTACTAGACCCTGCGTTTAAATCTTTTTTGGGCATGCATCAAGTACCACTTGTATATGGCATGACCTGTGGCGAATATGCGCAAATGGTTAACGGCGAAGGTTGGCTTAGCAACAAACTTAACTGCGATTTAAAAGTTATTTCGGTTAAAAATTATACGCATTTCGATATGTATCAGTTACCTGTAAAACCATCTCCTAACTTGCCTAACATGAAAGCGGTTTACTTGTACCCATCACTTGGTTTGTTTGAAGGCACTATAATGAGTGTTGGTAGAGGAACTGATTTTCCCTTTCAGGTGGTGGGGCATCCCGATTTAAAAAATGGCGATTTTACATTTACCCCACACCCAACAGATGGGGCAAAAAACCCAAAATACAATGGGGTAGAATGCCACGGACACGATTTAAGGGCCTTTGCCGATAACTACATAAAAGATTACAGACAAGTTTATTTATTATGGCTTACAGGCACTTACAA
>DATHOW010000050.1:0-7409 GCA_035484495.1 Bacteroidia bacterium
GCTTCGTTAGCGGCTTTGCTTTCGCCCATTATCAATACATTTTTTTTTACATAGTTTCTATCAAAGGCAACTGTTTGCCCCCAAAAACCTTTTATTAATTGTTCATGATTTTGACAAAGCATTGATGGTACAGGGTCCCACTTGGCAGAAAATTCGAAGAGAGAAAAATAATCATTCTCCTTAGTAACGCCATATTTTTGCGTGCGGGTGTTGTAGGTGTCAATAGTAGAAAATTCGTACTCGGCAGGGTTTTCACTTAGCTTAAAATTTTCGAAAGCAAAGCATTTATTAAAATCAATTAATTTATTGTAGCCGGGTGTTGTGCCATCACCATCAAACATGCTTTCGCAAATATCAATGCCATCAGCCGCTAAAGCAATATCGTAACTATCGGTTGCCGAACACATGGCAAACATAAAGCCACCACCCGAAACAAAATCGCGCACTTTTTTTGCCACCGCCAATTTCATTTGCGATACTTTATTGAAGCCCAGTTTTTTTGCCATGGCTTCGTTATCTCTCACTTCGGTTTGATACCAAGCTGTATTGCGCGAGCCAAACCAAAAACGACCATATTGCCCCGTAAAATCTTCGTGGTGCAGGTGCATCCAATCGTACTCGGCTAGTTTGCCATTCATTACTTCTTCATCGTATATAATGTCGTACGGAATTTCAGCATAGTTTAAAACAAGGGTAACGGCATCGTCCCAAGGTTGTTTGCCCTTTGGCGAGTAAACAGCAATGCGTGGTGCTTTTTCTAACTTAACGGCATACTGATTTAATTCGGGATTAGAAACCTCTTGTAAGATAGCGGTACTTTTTGCATCGGGAATTATTTCGTAGCTGATGCCGCGTATATTACATTCATCAACAAAAACTTTATCGTTGCGCAACATGAAACTACCACCACGGTAATTTAGCAGCCAATAAATTTCTATATCGTGCTTTAAAGCAAAATATGCCAAGCCATAAGCCTTTAGATGATTTTTTTGGGAAGCATCCATTGGAATTAGCAGTTGCGAAGCAAAACTACTAAGCGAAATACAAACAATAAAAATGGATAATAGAATGCGTTTCATAAGCACTACTAAGTTACTAAGTTTTTGCAGAGAATGTATTTTTTAGGAGATTTTAAGAAGTGATTTACCAGATAAACTAATGATGCGCCATAGTAGGCAAGTTTTTTCTATGTATTAAATCTATGGCAGCGGTACGCGTTTCCATTTCTACACGACGAGGGTCTTTTCTATCTATATCTCCTTTCAGATATTTTTCAATCATTAAACTTACAATGGGTGCTGCAAAAGTTCCACCAAAACCGCAATTCTCTACCACGCAGGCAATAGCAATTTTAGGATTGTTTTTTGGGGCAAAGGCAAGGAATACTGCATGGCTATCTCCGTGCGGATTTTGAGCTGTACCTGTTTTACCGCAAACATCTATGCCTTTTATAGCTGATGTAGAAGCCGTTCCACCCGGTTTTAAAACTCGCTCCATGCCGTCAACTACCGGAATAAAATATTGACTTGGTACAGAACAGAAATTTTTTGCATCGTACTTGGTGTTTACATTTTTTGCTGTACCAACTGCTTTTATAATATGTGGTGTGTGATAATAGCCACGGTTAGCAATGCAGGCAACTACGTTTGCCATTTGCACAGGTAAAATAGTTAACTCGGCCTGACCAATGCCTAGTGATACAACGGTGTTTGCAAACCAACGATTCTCACCAAAAACTTTGTTGTAGTATTTTACGGTGGGCACGTTGCCACCAAGTTCGTAAGGCAAATCCGAACCAAGCTTATGCCCTACCCCAAAACTCATTACATTATCGCGCCAGTTGTTGTAACCATCAACATATTTTCCGTTAGGATGATAATCAACAATGCTTTTAAATACATACGAGAAATAAGAATTACAAGATGCCGAAATTGCCGTATATAAATCTCCTGCACCATGTGGGTGACATTTAGGTTTGTTACCCATTGGAGGGTAACCCCTATGACAAGGATAAACGGTTGATACTTGCAACACGCCATCTTTTAAACCAATAAGGGCATCAATTAATTTAAAAATAGAACCGGGTGGGTAAGCCGCCATTAATGCGCGATTGAAAAGTGGAATGCCTGCGGTATCTTTTTGAAGGACGCCGTAATTTTTAGAACGCTCGCGCCCAACCATTAAATTTGGGTCGTAAGTGGGGCTGGTAACAAGTGCCAAAATCTCTCCGGTTGATGGGTCGATGGCAACTATACTACCGCGTTTGCCTTGCATTAAATATTCGCCATAGGCTTGTAACTCTTCATCAATGGTACAGTAAAGTGCCTTACCGGGAATTGCCAATGTATCGTAAGCGCCATTTTCGAAACGACCTTTTTCTTTATTATGCACATCAACCATGATGATGCGTGTGCCTTTAATGCCTCGTAAATCTTTTTCGTAGGATTTTTCGATTCCGCTTATTCCAATATAATCACCCTCGTTATAGTACACATCTTTTTCGGCTTGGGCTTTGCTAACCTCGCCAATGTACCCTAATAAGTGAGCTGCAATTTTTTTAGGGTAACGGCGGATGGTTCTTTTCTGAATAAAGAAACCCGAGAAGCGGTACATTTTTTCTTGCAGCTTGGCGTAGGTTTCTGATGAGATTTGTTTTTCGAAATACGACTCTTTACGTGGCGTGTATTTGGCACGTTTCATGCGGTGATTAAACCCCGCAGTATCAATGCCCAATATTTTACAAAGTGCCTGTGTATCGCAATACAAAACGTTTTTTGGCACTACCATTAAATCGTAGGCAGGGTCGTTAAATACAAGTAGTTTCCCGTTACGGTCATATATATAACCACGTACCGGGAACTCGGTTAAATAACGAAAGGCATTGTTGCGGGCATCTAGTTTTGATTTATCATCAACTACCTGCAAGTAAAATAAACGCGAAATATAAATTAAGGCTATGAGCGAAAAAATACCGCCTATGATGAATTTACGATTTTCTAAGTAGTGATTTTTACTCATGAAATACGATTGCTATTTTGACGATAAAATAAAAACTGCATTAAATAAATAAATAAGAAAGTTGCTAAGGTGCTACCTAACACACGTAAAAAAGTACGGAAAAATTCGTGAAAGGTAAAAGCCTCTACATAAAACAATACAAAGTGATGCACTAAAATTAAAACCACCGCATATGATGAAAACCAGCCTACCCCCATATAAGCAATGGTTGGTTTTAGTTGCTCATCGTAACCCTCGCGTGGGGCAAACAATTCTAATACCGAGCTGCGTACAAAAGCCATAGTTAAACAAGCCATAGCATGCATGCCCTGTGTGTCGTAAAACATATCTACACATAAGCCTAGCACAAAAGCAAGTATAAGCGTTAAAGGTTTTGGTGTGTTAAAGGGTAACAATAAAATAAACAACACATACGGAAAGAAAATAAAGTACCTGCCCAAGTTTATATTTTTTACTATAAACACTTGCAGTAAAACCAGTATGGCAAAACGCCCTATGTTTTTTAAAAGATCACTTATCATCTTTATCGTGCGTTTGTGATTTAAACTCTAAGGAATCTTGTTCGGCCTTAAACACATTTCTAATTACGTAAACGTGATTAACTTTTTTAAAGTTGGTGCTCAATTTTATTTTAACGGTATAAAAAGAATCGCCGCTTTTACGCTCGAAACTTTGTACAAAGCCCACCATAATCCCTTCAGGAAAGATAGAAGACAACGCACTGGTAACAATAGTATCGCCTGCTTTAATGTATGAGTGCATGGGCATATCGCTAATGGTGGCTGTGCTGTAATCGTCATCTTTTTCCCAACTAAGTGGCCCATAAAACCCATTTTTTTTAAGCATGCAGGTTACTTTTACATCTTTATGTAAAATAGAAAGTGCCGATGAGAAATTTTTAGATACATCTTTAATAACGCCCACAATGCCCTCACTATTAATAATGGCCATATCGTGCGTGATGCCTTGTGCCGAGCCTATATTAAGGGTTAAGTAATTGCTACGCAGGTTAACGCTGTTATTGATGACTTTGGCAGCATTGTAAATGTATTTTTGTTTGTAGAGTGTATCGTTTTTTACAAGCGATTTAATTTGAATTAACTCATAGGAACGCGAACGAATAACATTTAATAAACCTGCATTCTCTCGTGCCAGTATAGTGTTCTCTTCGCGTAACGAAAGATACTCGCGTGTATTAGAAATAGTTTGAAATGTATTTGCGGCAACTGCGTTTGATGAATTTAAAATATGGGTGCTTTGCAAATTTCTGTTTTTAGAAATGAGCAGAATGCATATTATAAACAAAAAAATAAACAGCAAATAATAATTATTCCGTATGAGAAAATTGAGCAGCGTGCGCATTTGTATTTATTTGTACTGTTATGTACTAATTAAATTACTTAATAAGGAACGGAAAGCGATGTGTGTTTTTTAATGCAATGCCTGTACCACGAGCCACAGCGCGCAATGGATCTTCGGCAATGTGTACAGGTAATTTTGTTTTCATAGATATACGACGATCTAAACCACGCAATAATGAACCACCACCTGCTAAATAAATACCGGTACGGTAAATATCGGCAGATAATTCGGGTGGAGTCATTTCAAGTGCATTTAAAATCGCTTCTTCAATTTTTGAAATTGATTTATCTAAGGCATGGGCTACTTCAACGTAAGACACATAAATTTCTTTTGGAATACCGGTCATTAAATCGCGACCATGTACAGGGAAATCAGCAGGCGGGTTTTCAATCTCTGTCATGGCTGCACCTACTTCAATTTTTACACGCTCGGCAGTACGCTCACCAATTAAAATGTTGTGCTGACGACGCATATACTCCTCAATGTTAGCTGTAAAATCATCGCCCGCAATACGAACTGATTTATCACACACAATGCCACCAAGGGCAATAACGGCAATCTCACTAGTACCACCGCCTATATCAATAATCATGTTACCAACGGGCTCTTCTACATCAATGCCCATCCCTAAAGCTGCTGCCATAGGCTCGTGTATCATGTAAACTTCTTTAGCACCTGCGTGCTCCGCACTATCGCGTACGGCACGTTTCTCAACCTCGGTAATGCCACTAGGAATACAAATTACCATGCGTAACGATGGTTGAAAAAATTTACGACCCGGGTTAATCATTTTAATCATCCCCTTAATCATCTCTTCAGCTGCCTGGAAATCTGCAATTACTCCATCCTTTAAGGGACGAATTGTTTTAATGTTTTCGTGGGTTTTACCGTGCATTTGCTGGGCTTGTTTGCCCACTGCAATAATGCGCCCTGTGCTACGGTCAACAGCTACGATACTTGGCTCATCAACCACCACTTTATCATTACAAATAATGATGGTGTTTGCAGTTCCTAAATCGATTGCTATTTCTTGCGTTAAAAAATTTAAAAATGCCATATAATATTTTTGTTTTTATTAATGTTTAAAATGTCTTGTGCCTGTAAACACCATAACCATGTTATGGTCGTTACAATATAAAATACTGTCTTTATCTTTAATGCTACCACCCGGCTGTATAACCGCCTTGATGCCTGCTTTATCGGCAATCTCAACACAATCAGCAAAAGGAAAAAATGCATCGCTTGACATAACGGCCCCGTTTAAATCAAAGCCGAATTTTTTTGCTTTTGCAATGGCTTGCTCTAATGCATCAACACGCGATGTTTGCCCTGTGCCGCTTGCCAACAACTGATTATTTTTTGCCAGTATGATGGTGTTTGATTTTGTGTGCTTAACCAGTTTGTTTGCAAAAAGTAAATCGTTGATTTGCTCTTTGCTTGGTTTTGCAATGGTTGCTGGGGTTAAATCTTTTTCGGTTTCGGTTTTTAAATCGCGGTCTTGTTCAATAACACCGTTTAGCAATGTGCGAGCCGATTTTTTATTTGTTTTATTTTGTTTCTTAACTAAGATGATGCGATTAGGTTTTACTTTTAAAATCTCTAATGCTTTTGCATCATAAGCCGGAGCAATAATTACTTCGAAAAAAAGTTTATTTATTTCTAAAGCAGTTTCCTCATCCAGTTTTACGTTGCAAATTAAAATGCCGCCAAAGGCAGATGTTGGGTCGGCTGCCAAGGCATCTTTCCACGCATCAATTAACTTAGGACGTGTAGCAACACCGCAAGCGTTGTTGTGTTTTAGGATGGCAAAAGTTGTATCGGTAAATTCTTCAATTAAATCAACCCCGGCATCAACATCCAATAAATTGTTGTACGAAAGTTCTTTGCCGTTTAGCTTTTCAAACATCTCATCTAAATCGCCATAAAAAATGCCTTGCTGGTGTGGGTTTTCGCCATAACGCAACACATTTTGCTTGCTTGGTTTTTCGTCTTCGCTAAAATAGTTTAGGATGGCCGTATCGTAATGCGATGTTGTAGCAAAAGCTTTGGTTGCAAATTTACGACGGTCGGTTATTTCGGTTGCACCCTTTTTTTCTTGTAATAGCGCAAGCAAATCTGCGTAATCATTTCGTGATGAAACAATCAGCACATCGTTAAAGTTTTTTGCTGCTGCACGAATAAGGGAGATGCCACCAATATCAATTTTTTCAATAATGTCTTCGGGGCTTGCTTCTTTGTTAGCAACGGTTTCTTCAAAGGGATATAAATCAACTAGTACTAAATCGATGTTTGGGATTTCGTGCTGAGTCATTTGAGCAACATCGCTATCTAAATCTCTACGACCAAGGATGCCACCAAAAATTTTTGGATGCAAAGTTTTTACACGGCCACCTAAAATTTCGGGAAAAGAAGTAAGGTCTTCAACAGGTACAACAGGTATTTTAAGCTTCTCAATAAAAGTTTGCGTGCCACCGGTGCTGTATAAAACAACGCCCAGCGAATGCAATTTTTTAATGATAGGCTCTAAATTGTCTTTATAAAAAACAGAAATAAGTGCACTTTTAATTTGTCGTTTTCCGCTCATAAATGTTAGCTAAGGAGCAAAATTAACTAAATAGAAGTGCCTTTGGAAGCAAATAAAAGATTGTTGAAAAATGACCGTGTTTGTTGAAAACAACAGAAATGTTGAATTTTGAATTATGGGTGTTGAATAGTTGTAATTGCCTCGTTTTAGGCACGTAATTAAACTACCTAACAATAACCAAACGTTTATTTACAACGCCATTTGTATTTTGCAAACTAAGGTTATAAACGCCTTCGGCTAAATTGCTTGCATCTACATTGGTTTTGCCGTTTATAGTTTGCATTAAAACTAGTTTGCCATTTACATCAAACACTTGCAGGGTTTGTTTATCTGTACTAGTAGTTTCTATTGTAAAATAGTTGTTTGTTGGGTTAGGGTAAATGGTTATTTGGTTGTTGTTGTTTAGTAGCTGATTAATGCCCGTAGTTTGTAGTTGTATTACATT
>DATHOW010000051.1:0-12061 GCA_035484495.1 Bacteroidia bacterium
GCACTTTATATGATGTTAGTAGTGGTTTGATTCCTACCGGTGAAGCGTTTTACATTTTAGCAAACAGCGGTACAAGCATAACATTTAATGAAACAGAAAAAGGTCAGGGCACACAAGGCTTAGGAAGATTTGCAAACCCAAGTTTACACAGTGTACAATCTGTAACCACAACCCCATTTTTTCAAATAGATGTAGTTAATGCAGCTGATACTCTTATGAGCGAAGTAGCAATTTCATTTAATCCAAATGCTACTTTGGGTAAAGACAATAATGATGGTATAGCCAGACCTTGGAACAATCGTTTACAAATAACTACAGCAAGTTTAGGCACTTATTATGCAATTAATGGCTTACCGGGTTTTAGCCAAAATTATGCATTACCGGTTAGAATACTTAGTAAAACTACTACCCAATACACTATTTCGGCAAAAAACCTACAAAAAATACCAGTAGGCCCATGCTTAATATTACATGACAATTATGGCATTATGCCCGATCAGGATTTGCGCGGAGGTGCATTTACAGTAACTATTAATGATAGCGAAACGGTTGCACGTTTTGTGTTAAATATAACTACAAGTCCGCTTAGCATTAACACAAATGCAGTTAGTGCAAGCTGTTCTTCTAAAAACGATGCCGTACTTACAGCAGTTGGTAACGATGCAGGGCCTTGGACTTATGTTTGGAAAAATGCAAGCGGTGTTGTTATAAAAACATCTTTAAATGTGGCAACAGCCGATAGTTTAAAAGGATTGAATAGCGGTAATTATAGTGTTGATGTAACTACAGTTGGTAGTTGCAATAGCGCAACACAAACATTTAATTTGGTTGCACCTGCCAGTGCTTCAGCAGCATTTACAGCACCAAGCCAAGTTAATATGGCGGCTAATGTTAGCTTTGTTAATAATAGCGCCAATGCAACAAATTATATTTGGGATTTTGGCGATGGTGGGATATCGAGCTTGCAAACACCAACCTACGTGTATAATAACCCAGGCACATATAATGTTGTTTTAGAAGCTATAAATGCTAATTGTAATGATACAGCTACTACTGAACAAGTTATTATTGTTAACTCTACCTCAGGCATAAAACAAGCTAACATAGGAAGTGGTGATATAAACATAAGCAGAGACATTACAGGTAATTATTTGCAATTTGATTATGCTACCCAAACTAAAGTAAATGTTATTGTTTATAATGTTTTAGGACAAGCTGTTTTAACTAATACAGGTTTAAATGTTGTTAACGATAAAGTTTACCTAAACGTGGCTGATTATAAAAATCAAGTTTTATATGTAAACATTACTAACTTAATTACAAATACACAAACAACTAAAAAGTTTGTAAACGATTAGTTTAGTTTTTAAAAATCTATTAAAAAACGCCTCATAAATTATGAGGCGTTTTTTGTTGGTTATTAACAGAAAACGACCCCTAAAAAATAATTTTTTTTAGCTTAAAAAAATTTTTACTTTAGCTTATTATTTCATTACCTAAACAAGACAGTATATGCATATAGCCATTGCCGGAAACATAGGTTCAGGTAAAACTACCTTAACATCATTGTTGGCAAAACATTTTAAATGGACTCCACATTTTGAAGATGCTGACGATAACCCATATTTAAATGATTTTTATGAAGACATGCAACGCTGGTCGTTTAACCTGCAAGTATATTTTTTAAATAATCGTTTTGACCAAATATTAGACATCCATAAAGGAAAAAAAACAGTTATTCAAGATCGTACCATTTACGAAGATGCTTACATATTTGCTCCCAACTTACACGCTATGGGGCTAATGACTACACGTGATTTTGAAAACTATTTTTCGCTTTTTAAATTAATGGAGAGCTTAGTAAAGCCACCTGATTTATTAATTTACTTACGCGCATCGGTGCCAACATTAGTAAAGAATATTCAGAAAAGAGGAAGAGAATACGAAGCTGCTATTAGACTTGATTATTTAAAAAGATTAAACGAGCGCTACGAGGCTTGGATTACATCTTACGAAGCAGGAAGATTTGTGATTGTAGACGTAGATGATTTAAACATAAATGAAAAGCCTGAGGACTTAGGAAAAATCATTAGGCAAATTGACGCAGAATTGCACGGGTTGTTTAAGTAGTATTTTGTGAGCGAAAGCGCAAACATAGAAGTTTTTTTTACAGAGAAGTTTAAAGCTCTGCTGCAAGAGGTATCTGCTAATGAGAGTGTATTGGTGTCGTTTAATGGGTCTTTATCGCAAGAACAAGTTGCCAAGTTAGAAACCGAAGTAGAAAGCAAAATTGTAGAAGCAGGCGTGGCTAAAGGCCCGCTTAAAAAAATATTTTTTATTAGTGTGGAGACTCTTCAGAATATGCTGATACACGGTAATAAAGATGGCGAAGGCAAACAACACAACTTTTTTATACTTAGAAAAAATGGCGTGAAAACGCATATTACTTCTGCTAACTTGGTACAAACAAAAAACATTACCGGCTTAGAAAAACAAATGACAACCATTAACGAGTTTGAAGATGCTGCAGCACTTAAGCAATATTATATGAGTCATTTAGAAAATAACCAGTTATCAGAAAAAGGTGGGGCAGGTTTAGGGTTTATTACTATTGCTATGAAATCGGGCAATAAACTTGCCTATGAGTTTGCTAAAATAAATGATGAAACTGCTTTGTTTATGCTTACTTCAACGGTTTCGTTAGAGTAGTTTTACGTTATTCTATTTCGCTAATAACAGCATTTTCAACTTTAAAAATTTTTCTATCGGTAGTGTGTGCAAATAATTGTTGCATTCTTTCGGTATGTGTATCGGTAATAAAAATTTGCCCGAATTCGTTTGATGAAACTATATCAATTAGTTTTTTAAAGCGATGTGCATCTAACTTATCATGTATATCATCTAATAATAACAAAGGCTTTACCCCTTTTTTGTTTTTAATAAACTCGTACTGTGCCAATTTTAATGCAAGTAGATATGTTTTTTGTTGCCCCTGCGATGCAAACTTTTTTATAGGATTTTCACTTAATAGAAAATCTAAATCATCGCGATGTACACCCACGCTGGTATGTTCTAAAGCACAATCTTTTTTAATGGCTGCTTGAAGCGCAGCTTTATAATCTTGCTGAATAGTTGATACATATTTTAAATGTACTTGCTCACTATTTTCTGCAATGAGTGCATAATATTTTTCAAACACAGAAATAAATTCCCTCAGGAAAATCTCACGGGCATCGTGTATATAAGAACCATAAGTTACTAATTGTTCATCCCATACTTCTAAACCTACGCTATCGAAAGAGCGGGTTGTAGAAAAATGTTTTAGTAGGGCATTGCGTTGTTGCAGGATATGATTGTAATGTACCAGGTTATCTAAATACAATTTATCGAACTGAGAAATGATGCCATCAATAAAACGACGGCGTTGGTCGCTGCCACCTGTAATAAGATTTGTATCGGCCGGGCTAATCATTACTAGGGGGAACAAACCTATATGATCGGATAATTTTTCGTACTCTTTTTTATTGCGTTTAAATACTTTTTTTTGCGCGCGTTTTATACCGCAATAAACTTCGTCTATTTCAACTCCCGTATCAAACAAACCTTGCAGCATAAAAAAATCCTGGTCGAAAAGTATATTTTGACTATCAATAGTGTTAGAATAACTTTTGCAAAACGACAGGTAATAAATAGCATCTAACAAATTGGTTTTACCCATGCCATTAACCCCCGTAAAACAATTTAGCTTGGGATGAAACTGCACCGTAGCCTCGGCGTAGTTTTTAAAATTAATGATACTTAGCTGCTTTAAATACATGGATTGCAAAGGTAAAAGGCTTTTTGTTTTAACGAGAAAATACTTATTAGAAAAGAAAAAACTCGTAACTTTATGTTACCAAAAATTAAGCGCTATGATTACGAAAAAAATAGGAGTACTTGGTTCGGGTATAGTAAGTCAGGTGCTTGCTCATGGCTTTCTTACACACGGGTACGAAGTGGTGATTGGCACAAGCAACCCAGATAAGCTGGCAGACTGGCAAACGAAAAATAATTTTAGAGCAAAGGTTGTTTCGTTTGAAGAAGCAGCAAAGGCAGCAGATATTATTGTGCTGGCGGTAAAAGGGCACGCGGCAGAAGATGTTTTAAAAATGGCCGGCATTAGTCACCTTTCGCACAAAACAGTGATAGATTGTACAAATCCTATTGATGAGAAAAACCCGCCCGAAAATGGCGTGTTACATTTTTATACCAATTTAAATAGCTCGTTAATGGAGCAATTGCAAAAGGCTGCGCCTAAGGCAAATTTTGTGAAAGCCTTTAACAGCGTGGGTAGTGCTTTTATGGTGAACCCCGATTTTAGTGGGATTACGCCTACTATGTTTATTTGCGGAAATAATGAAGATGCAAAAAAACAGGTTAAACACATACTTGATCAATTTGGCTGGGAAATAGAAGATATGGGTAAGGCTGAGGCTGCACGTGCTATTGAGCCTTTATGTATGTTGTGGTGTATTCAGGGGATTTTGCATGGAAAATGGTCGCATGCGTTTAAGTTGTTGAAAAAGTAAGCTTACAAATAATCTTTAGCGTAAGGGCCGGCATTGAATAATAAATCGATGCTGCTTAAGTTTGGCACAAAAGGAAACTTATCGCTAAACAACTGCGAGTACGATTTAAAATCAGTAGCCACTATTTCATTTTTTGGATGGATGGAGTATCTAAAATCTTCTAAGGGATTTGATTTATTAAAGGTTTCGGTGAATTTTATTTCAGTGTTTAACTTGAAATTATTTATTAGTAATTGAAGCAACTCTATATTAAAATCAAACAGAAAGATGTGTTTTTTTTGGTAGAGCAGCTTTAATGTATCAGCATAATAAATGAAATAGGGACTGTTGCGGTAAGCGCTTTCGATAGTACGCCAATGTTGTTGTTGCCATTTTTCGGCATAGGAAATTTTTGTATCGGTTATAATTTCTTTATCATGTGCATTAATAACCGGAATACTTAATGATAAAACTCCGTTAGCTCCAAATACATTACAACGGTTACGATAGCTTTGTTTTAAATAATGTTCGTGCTTTTCTATATAAACACTATCAGCCTCTTTTATTTTTTTAAAATACGCTACAGGAGGTAAATAAGCGGTACTAAGGATAACGGCTGACATAAGTTGTTTTAAAAAGATGCTTTGTACTGCAAAAACATTTCGTTGAAACGTTTGCGAACTGCATCTATAAAATCAGCATTTATAATTTGCTTGAGCGCATCAACACCTTTTACTTCGCTAGTATCAAACTTAAAAACCTGCTCCATCATGGCGGCTTCAAACTTTACCAAATACTTATCATTCATTTGAAAAATACTTATTTGTATAGAAGGATGCGGTATAGTATCTATTATACGCATTTAGTTACCAAAATACTCTACGTAATTATTGTCGGTTTCGTACAGTTTTATACCATGTAATTCAGCACCCATTTGTTTTATTTTAGGAGCCAATATATTAAAGATAGCAATGGTTACGTTTTCGGTGCTGGTCATAATGCCCTGCAAAAAATCAACATCTAAATTGAGGTTTTTATGATCGAGTTTATCGCATATTTCTACTCTGATAACGCTACTCAATTCTTTTAAGTTAACGATGAAACCTGTTTGTGGATTTACGTTACCTTTAACGGTAACAAACAAACTGTAATTGTGCCCGTGCCAGTTTGGGTTAGAGCATTTGCCAAATACTTCGGCGTTTTTTTCTTCTGTCCATTCTGTATTATACAGCTTATGGGCAGCGTTAAAATGTTCTTTGCGAGTTATAAAAAGCATAGTAAATTTATTGGCACAAATATACCATTATGGTTTGCTATATTTGTGTGTAATTGAAAAATAATTATGCGTTTGTTATTAGTATCGGCTACTGTTTTTGAAATAGCACCCTTTTTGAAGGATATAAACGCCTCCGTAGAAGGCACTATATTTTCTAAGTATAACTATAAACAACATCAAATAGACATTTTGCTTACCGGAGTTGGCGCTACGCATACTGCCTTTTATTTAGGGAAATATTTAAACAACACCTATGATGCTGTTATTAATGCGGGCATTTGCGGGAGTTTTACGAATAAGCTTGCCATTGGCGAAGTTGTATGCATTGATACAGATTGTTTTGCCGATTTAGGCGCAGAAGATGACGAAACTTTTTTATCGCTTGAAGAACTAAAATTGCCAGGCACTTATTATGTAAAAAACGAAAACAGTTTTAACCATGCTATTTTAACCAATTTACCAACTGTAAAGGGTGTTACGGTGAACACAACACATGGTAACACACAAAGCATAGAAAAATTTATAAAGCGCACGAAGGCAGATGTAGAAAGCATGGAAGGGGCAGCATTTTTATTTGCTTGTAATGTAAACAAAAATAAATGTGTTCAAATTCGTTCTGTATCTAACTACGTAGAGAAGCGTGATAGAAGTAAGTGGAACATTGTTTTAGCTATTGAGAATTTGAATAAAATTTTGATTGATTTTATACATCAATAATTATTTTTATCACCACTCCTTTAATTTTAGTTAAGCTATTTTAACAGGCTGTTTTTTACTTTATAAAAGTTTGGCACACATATTGGTTAATGTATTTAATAAAAACAAATAAAATGAAAAAAGTAAGTTTAGTGGTAGTTGCAGCACTTTTAAGTGCCGGCATGTTTGCCAACAATGCAAGCCTACCAAAAAAAGAAACAAGCCCTGATGGTGGTAAAAAACAAAAAACCGAAGTTGCTAAAAACCAAAAGCAAAAAGAAAAACCAAAAGAGAAAACACCAAAAACTAAAGAGCAAAAAGCAGCTCAAAAATCGTCGAAAAAACAAAACGCACACGCGTAAATTTGTTTGACAATTTAAAAAGGCATGTGATAAACTCGCATGCTTTTTTTATGCATTATAGTTTTATATTTACCATTTATGAAACTTAGCTACACAACCTACTCGTTAAAATTTAAGCATCCATTTGGACTGTCGTATGGCAGCAGGACTACCACCGAAGTTGTTTATGTAAAGATTGAGCAGGATGGACTTGTTGGTTATGGCGAAGCAGCACTACCCCCCTACTTAGGCGAAACGCAAACATCGGTTATTGATTTTGTAAAGAAAGCTGTCATTATTTTAAAAACATATAAGCTTCCGTTTTTAATGGAAGAGGTTATTAATGCAATAGATACTATTTCAGAAAACAATAATGCAGCTAAAGCTTGTATAGATATTGCCTTGCATGATTTATTGGGCAACTATTTAAACAAACCCGTTTACGCTTTATTGGGTTTAGAAAAACCGCAGCCTAAAAACACATCGGTTACTATAAGCATTGGAGATTTAAATCTTATCCCTGAAAAACTACAAGAGTTAGAAGATTATAAAATTTTAAAAATAAAACTGGGCAACAAAAACGATAAAGAAATTATTAAATGTATTAGGGCTAATACTGATAAACCTTTGGTGGTTGATGTAAACCAAGGTTGGACAGATAAACACTATGCTTTAGAAATGATTGAGTGGTTGAATAGCAAAAATGTTTTGTTTGTAGAGCAACCTTTAGCAAAAAACAATTATGATGATATGGCTTGGCTAAGCAAGCATAGCCCTATTGCTATAATTGCTGATGAAAGCATGTTACGCTTTAGCGATATGGATAAAATTGCCGACTGCTTTAACGGCATTAATTTAAAGTTAATGAAATGTACCGGACTTTTTGAAGCAGTTAAAATTATAAACTACGCTACAAAAAAAGGGTTGAAAATTAATATTGGCTGCATGTCGGAAAGCTCGTGTGGCATTGCCGCTGCTGCACAATTAATGCAGCATGTAGATTGGATTGATTTAGATGGGCCATTACTGATAAATAACAACCCTTTTGCGGGAGTTAGTTTTAAAGCCGGTAAACTCGAAATAAATAATGTACAAGGTACCGGAGCCGAATTAGTAAACAAAGGATTAAGTTTTATAGTTGCCTAGCTTACAACAAGACAACCATAAAACCAACCACTAAGCAAATTATTTACTTGTTTTTATACTAATTGGAATGGTAAGCTTAAAACTAATGTTACGCCCCATGCTGTAGATGCCGCTTCTGCCTGTGCCATTAATGGGATAATTATCAAAATATTTTAAACGACTCATATTATTTTGATACGCTACATCGGCCAGATTAGTACCAAATACACCAAGCGTAAAAAGTGTTTTACCTTTTTTATTGGCAATGTTAGAACCAATGCCCGCGTTTAATAATGTGTAACCGGGGGTTTGAGTTTCTGTATTATACGCCAAAAAAGCGCGGTTTTGATTGGCGTACCATTGCACACCAAACTTAATATAGATGTTGGTAAAGCAGGCTACTTTCTTTTTAAACTCGGCACGCAATTCGGATGTTGTGTGCACGGGCGGAATGTAAGGCAAGTATTTTGTACTATCTGTAATTTTAATGCCATTACCACCCAAGTTAAGCGCATAAACAATAGATAATGAGTTTTCGAAATGCAGCCAATCAAAAGGATGCGGATGTATATCAACGTGAACCTCGCCACCAAATAATTGTGCGTTGGTTTGCTGAAATTTAAACACAGGATAAGATGCGCCTGCTTGTACAACGGTAGAATCGCCACCATGATTGCTTTGTAGTTTTTGATTAAAAATATAATTACTGATGTTGTTATTAAAAAATTCGATGCCGGTAGAGATGTGATTATCAT
The DNA here is from genome assembly GCA_035484495.1 of Bacteroidia bacterium. Lineage (GTDB taxonomy): Bacteria > Bacteroidota > Bacteroidia > B-17B0 > Aurantibacillaceae > PALSA-968. The sequence goes on from DATHOW010000051.1 coordinate 8,741, forward strand.
CGTAAAAAATACCAATATCTTCTTGCAAAGAAAATTCGGGTTTAAAATTTGTATTACCCAACTGACTAAAACCTGTGCCCGGGTGTATCCCGTTGGCAGAAATTTCAGAAATATTAGGCGCTCGAAAACCACGTGCTACATTAACTTTAAATAACAATTTTTCGGACACATTAAAGGTTGCACCTGCACTACCACTAAAGCCTGAAAAAATATGTTTATAGGTTGTAAACTGGTGTGTAGCGCCAACGGTATCTTTTCCGGTAACAATCATATCGAAACCGGTTGTTGAATTTGTGCCAACATACATACTGCTATTGCTATAGCTTCGGGTATCGTAGCGTGCACCTGCTGCAATATCCCACTTACCAATATTTTTTTTAAGAAATAAGAAAGGAGCAAAATCAAATAAAGAATAATTTGGTATAACAAACTCGGTTGCCGCATTTGTATTATTTGTTTGATACATGCCATTAATGCCCACTATGCTTTCAAAGCCTTTATGTTCAGGTAAATAAAATTTTACATCGTAAGTAGCCGTGTTTAACTTTAAATACAAACCCGCTATATCGGGTTGTTGCGGATGCGCGTACTCTCTACGAATGCTTTGCTGATACCCTAAGTTAACTGCCAGCTTACTTTGCCCGATAATAAAATTATTGTTTAAAAAAGCGCGGTAATGCTGCACGTGTTGGTGTTGTACTGATATTGCATAAGATTTTAATTCGGCAGGAGAAACAATAGGACGAAAAGTATCGGCTTCGGTTATTTGTTTCGTAAACTTACGTGTGGTGCTATCTCGACTACCATCAGGAATTTCTTGTAAATTATCAAAAGCAGAAACATTTAAATGCGAGTAACCCCACTTACGGTTTAAACCCAGGTTTACATTAAAATCGGTTTCTTTAAAACCCGTATTGTAAACCCGTCCATCATATTTGTTTTGATAGTTGGTGGCTTCTTTATGTGAGGCACGCAAACCCCAAATAAACCCGTTTGAATTGCCCGCTACATTTGCCGAACCCGCAAACAAGCCATTATTAGTTTGGTAATTGGTTTGTATATCGCCTTTTATTACACCTTGTGGCAAAGGGTTTGCAGGCAATAAATTTACTACGCCCGCCAATGCATCGCTGCCATAAATTAAACTGGCAGGGCCTTTTACAACTTCTATTCTATCAATTAAAAACTGATCCATTTCTATACCGTGTTCATCGCCCCACTGCTGTCCTTCTTGTCTGACACCATCAAACAAGGTTAAAATGCGGTTATAACCCAAGCCTCGTATAAAAGGTTTAGAAACATTTGGGCCTGTGCTTAATGCGCTTACACCCGGTGTGCGAGCAATGGCATCAATAGCGTTGGTAGCGGTGTTTTGTGTTAGATATTTATTATCGATAGAAATAATTGGAATGGGGCTTCTTTTGATTTCGGTAGTTTTAGAAACACCCGTTACAACTACTTCGTTAGATTCTAAAACTGACTGCTCGAGAGAAATGGTAAATTCTGAAATAGTCGCCAAATCAATTAACTGAATAAATGTTTTGTAGCCAATTAGTTTTACCTGTATGATGGTTTTGGTTTTTGGCAGGTTATTTACTTGGTAAGAGCCATCTGTTTTTGAGGCTGTACCATTTTTTAAATCGGGGAAATAAATAATTGCACCCGGCAAGCCTTCGTTGCTTTGCTTATCGCGTACAAAGCCTTTAAGGCTGTTTTGTGCGTTACTGTTGTATATAACAAACAGTGCTATGATGAATAAAATATTTTTCATGTGCTTAATTTTAAATGAATAATTAATACAACGACAAGTAGGATTGTTCGCTATAAAAAAGAAACGATAAAAATTAAGCTGTTGGAGGAGCCCTTGCCGGAAGGCTTATTTTAGAGTTATAAGAACCTGAAGTAACCTCGGTTATTTTATGTTGTGATATGACAACACGAAAAACAGAAATCACATGAGAAACTGTTAATGCATCATAAACAGGGGTGTTTGTTTTAAAAATATCGCAAGTAATGTGCTCACTTTCTACGTGGGTGCCTAAATCTTTATGATAAAAATCGCAATAGTTATCAGCGGTATCGGTGTGGTTGGCAAATGCATTGTGCAATACCGATGGCGGCAAAGCCACCAGCGAAAAAACCAGTAATAAAAAACCGGCTATGTATTTCTTAATTTTTTGCACCGTGGCAAATATATAAAACTTAACAAACAATATTTTGTTTTAACATTTAATCTTACCGTTTTTACGTAAATTTGGTATAATAGATTTTGTAATGAAAAAGTCGGTTTTTATGCTTTCCATTTTTATCACTTGCCTCGCTTTTTGTGGCTGCAAAAAAACTGATGTTACGACAACAGCTTACGGCACATCAAAAAATTATTCGAGTGTAGCCAGCGCACTAACCAATACAGGGGGCGCATTTTCGTTTACAAAAATCACGTTAAGTCCTAATCCGGTTAAAATTGGTGTGGCATCTAAATTATTTGCTACAGCCAGCGGAAATAATTTAACCTATAAATGGTCGACATCGCACGGTGATTTGTTTGGAACAGGTGCCGCTATTTATTACAGTGATTCGTGTATTGGAACCTATACTATAACCTGTGTGGTTTCTGACGGGGTTCATTCTGCAACCATTACGATTCCAATTACGGTATCAAGTTAATTTATGCGATATATTACTTTATCGATACTATATTTATTTTTGAGTGCTACCGCCTTTTCACAATGTACATCGGGTTGTTGTGCGCCGGGCACAGCAAATTTTGGTGTGCTTGAAAAAGGAGATATGTTGTTATTCTCCTTTTTTAAACGCGACTATTCTGACAAATATTATGCAGGAGATAAACCCGTTGCATTTAGTTATTTAACTAATGATTATTCTGATTATAGTGGCTTAAGTTTATCCTACGGCTTTACAGATAAATTTACCATGCAGGCTTCGTTTGGTTACTATATAAATAAAATTGAAAATTTTAATATACCCATTATTGGGCAGCAGCAATTAGCCGGTAATGGTTTTGCAGATGTTGAGTTGTATGCTAAATACAATGTTTATCATTCGAAAAACGACGTGCTATCGCTTACTCTATCAGCAGGGGGGAAATTACCTACGGGTCCCTATAAACTAAGTGTGGATAATGTGCAACTAACTCGTGATATACAACCCGGAACAGGAGCTTACTCGGGCATGTTTACTTTTTATGCTATGCTAAAGCCTTTTAAAAATAAAAAGAAGAGCATTATGTTTAACTCACGTACTGATTACAATGGTGTGAACTCACAAGGTTATCAGTATGGAGTAACTAACACAAACACA
>DATHOW010000052.1:0-3488 GCA_035484495.1 Bacteroidia bacterium
TACTAAACGAAATACTTTACATTGAGGGCATGCGCGATTATCGCCGAATACACACTAGCACAAAAAAAATAATGACCCTGCAAACTTTTAAAGAGTTTGAAAAACAAATTCCGGCTAAACTTATTTGTCGTGTACATAAATCGTATATGGTGGCCTTGGATAAAATAGAATCGGTTGAGAGAGATAGAATTAAATTGAAAGATATTTTAATTCCGATATCGGACAGCTACCGAAAATCTTTTTTTGAATTGATAAATTATGGTAAGTGATGAGTTAAAAGTTATACTTGCGTTAGGGATGGCAGCGTAAAGCCCACAGCCGTAATCGGCGAGGACTTGCAGCGCACAGCCCGACGGCGCGTGTTTACAAAGCACCGTAACACCCAAAAAAATTTAGTTTATTATTTTACCATTTAGGCTGATGGTTTGCGGCAGGGCGCGGATGTGGTTGATGGTGTAGGTAAATTCGTAAACGGCATTGTAGGTTGGGGTGCTGTAAATGGTATCGGTGGTGCTGTTTTTACGCTTTATTAGTTTTGGTAGTTGGGTTAGGGTTACGTTTAGGTGGTTATCGGTAAAACTAAAATCGCCTTTGTACTGGATACCGAAGGTTTGGATGCTGCGTATTTTTATGATTAGTGTATCTGCACTAAGTTGTTTGTATAAAAGTTTTTCGTACCGGGCTGTGGCTGTTTTGCTGTTGCTTTGTTTAAAGGCAAGTAATGTATGGTTGGCACCACTTTGGTTGTAATGTGCGGTGGTGGTTTTATGAGTAACTGGTGCAATGTAGTTATCTGCAAATTTTGCGTTTGCCATTTGGGGTTGGCTTGTGTTTTTGGTGCAAGCCAACAGGCTTATAGTTACTAGGGCTAAAATTACTGTTTTCATTTTTACCTGTTTTAACTATACTAAATGTAAGTACTATTTTTTGGGTTTCCTAGGTTTTTAACACAACGCTTTTTGTAAACGGCTGCTATAAATAAATATGAGTGTTGCATTTTACTTATTGAGTGCCCCACCCCCACACTAGGTGTAAAACTTTAAAATTATTTTATATATTTGAATTAAGTTTTTGCAGCACACTTATTATTATTTTTGTAAATGAAAAAAATTACCGCACTGTTTTTTAGTTTAGTAATTGCCACGGGTGCGTTGGCACAAAAAGCAGCGCAAGGCGATGGCTTGCTTGATGGCTATTTTACTATTGGTACCGGTTTAAGTGTGCCGGTTGGTAGTTTTGGAAGCAGCAGCAGCGTAAACCCAAATGCTTATGGAGCAAAAAATACGGTTAATATTGATGTAAGTTATACAGCGCGGTTTTCTAACTTTTTTGGTATGGCTATGGTGGGTCGAAGTCTTTCGGTGGGGCATGTTATTACAAACACACAGGGTTATTTTAATGGCAATGACCCTAATTATATGTGGTCGGGAGAGGCTACGCCCAATAAATTAAAAATGGCAATGGCGGGTTTATATGCTACGGTGCCGCTTAGCGGAGATAAAAATTTATGGCTTTTTTTTAAACCTATGCTGGGTGCCGGTTTTGTTGGGCAAACATCAACAACCTATAACCTTATTGCTCGAGAGCCTAACTATAACAATGGCACAGTAAAGGTTACCACCAGCGGACAATCGTATGCGTTTGCTTACTCGTTTGTGCTGGGTATTAAATATAACATAACACCTTTGTTTGCTTTTATGGCGCAGGTAGATTACACGTCAACCAATCCCATGTTTAACGCACAATCGGTTAATGCTACTACGTACCATATTTATTATCAGGATGCAACGCCGTACTATTTGCGTATGCAAATGCTAAACTTTAACATTGGCGTGGGACTTAAAATTCATTAGCTTTTTTTGGTTTTGCTTAATGGCAAAGCGGTAGTTTTGTGTTAAGAATGCCCTAGAGATTTTACTTTAGATACTCGGCATCGTAATTTTGAAATGGTTTTTTGTTCCAAAGTTCTTTATGGAAATTTTCGTATTCGGTTTTGTCGGGTTCAAGCGCGTTGAAAGATTCGCCGGCATCTTTATGCAAGATGTATGATTTGGTTAGTAGGTTATATTTAAAAGTAATTACACGGCTCCAACGCCAATTGCTGCCACCATAAAACTCAACCGAAAAATAATTGTTTTTTATGGTGATGGCCGAGTAAGGGTCGCCGAAAGCACCGCCGCAGGTTTTACATAGTACAACGTTACTGTTTTGCTCCACTAGGTTATAAGTGCCGTTTTGTTGGCCATGAATTATTAGCAAAGGGCGCGCGGTATCGCCAAAGCTGGTATCGAGGTTGTTGCGCAGGATGACAATATAATCTTGATAGCCATCTTGATTTAAATCGCCCTGGGCTTTATCTAATATGCTGTAACCTTTTAATACAAAATCGTTGATGCCGGTTTTTTGCGCAAAAATATTTGTGCTTAGTAAAAGAGCGAAGAGGATTGTTAGGATAGTTTTCATTTTTTATTTTGTTGCAAAAGTTTTAATGTGTGATTTATAGAATTAAGACTTGCATAACTATCGTGCCCGGGTATGATAAATTTGGGCTGAGGGAATTTTTGCTGTGTATTTTTCAAACTTGTTGGCCATGCTTGCAGGTTGGCTTCTTTAATGTAACCTAGGTCGGTAGCCTCAGTACTTTTTATGAAACAACCGCCATACAATATTTTTTGTTGAGGAAACCAAACAACAATATTATCGGCTGTGTGGCCCGGGCCTGGATAAAAGGTTTGAAAGGTTAATTGCCCAATAGTGAAGGTGGTATCTTTAGTAAAATGAAACTCAGCTCGCTGGTAGTTATTTATTTTTGACAGAGAATCGGTTTGAGTGCTGGTAAAGGTTTTGATGTTTTTTTGTCGGTAAAATTCGAGTCCGGCAGTACGGTCGGCATGCGAGTGCGTTGCAATACAAAGCACCACTTTTTGATGATGCCTTGCCTCTATACTATCTAACAGAGGTTGAAACTGAGTGGTATCCCAAGGGGTGTCAATCATTACAACGCCATTATTAGTTACTACATACAAACCGTTTGCTGATGCAATATCACCTTTATAAGCATGATATGTTGTGTAGATGTAACAATTGCTTGTTAGTTTAGTGATATTTAAACTATTGGTGTTTGTTTGAGCAAAAGTTGACGTGCCAAACAAAAAAGTAATTATGATTAGTAAGGTGGATTTCATTAATTTATGCTTAGGGTGTAGAGCCAATATTTTTTACCAAAGCGAGGTTCGATGGGTTGTAGTATTTTAAAGCCAAGACTTTCGTAAATGTGGCGAGCTGCGTTCATAAACTCGGATGTATGTAAAGCTATAATTTTTTCGTTGGTTTTAACGGCGTGGTTTATGCACATGCTTGTTAGGGCTTTAGCAATGCCTTGCCCACCATAGGCGGGGTTTACACCTACCATGCGAATGTATGACCATTCGGCTTTAAAAATATCCCATGGGTTGCCGCTTGAAACAATATATGCCATGCCAATTATT
>DATHOW010000053.1:0-18660 GCA_035484495.1 Bacteroidia bacterium
TCCCGTTGTGTGATTATATCATGCAATCATTATTTATAAAAATGACAGGATTTCAAGAACAAAAACTAAAATGTATTTGTTGGGAATTGGCTACTTTTGATTATGAATATAGATATAAAACTGAACCATTAAAGGAACGTTCAAATTACAGCGACAAACAATCAATTTATAAAGATTTAGTCGCACAAATTAAAAAACGTTCAACTAAATTTAATATGCCTAATGGCATAAATAAAGCCCAAATTCTTACGAAAACGACAAAAACAATTAATTTAATTTTTGATAATACTAATTTATCAAAATGGTCGCAAAAAAGTTTCAATGAATATGGAGTTATTTGGAGTGAAATAAAAGAAAAACATTTCGCCAATGACAACGCTAATTTATTTACTGCTGGCAACGAAAAAGAAATTTCTTTACAAAAAATATATATAGATTTCTTATATAGGCACAGAAACAGAATTGCACATAATACGCAATCATATCAACAGAATTTGCCAACTTTAAAAACATTGGCAAATCCAAATTTTAGATACGAAAATTACTTTATTTGGTTTTCAATACTAATATTGATAGATGAAATTTTTATAGAATTATACGGTAAATACTTAAATACATTTGATGAATAATTGAAATTGATATGAAGTTGATAAGTAAGATTTTATTAAGTGAGTACGGATTTACCGAAACTGTAAACAAGGAAAAAACAAAAGGTATTGCCATGACAAAAAATAATTTTACCGTGATATTAAAGGAGGACGGCGAATGTTATTTTATTAGCATGGGAATAGCATATCCTTTAAGGGATTTAGGTGCTTTGAAGAAACTATATAAGGAAGTTAGAAGCGAAGAAATGAAAGAGAATTAATTTTTATTTACTCGGAAAAATCAGGCGTTTCTAAATGCTCTAATATTATTCTAACTTGTTTTGGCGTGTAGGTTTTGCCTTTGAAAATGCCTATTCTTTCTCTGAATAATTTTATCCATGAAAAAAATACAGACTTTGAAACGCCGTATAATGCGCACATTTCTTTAACTGTACGGGCTTTATATACTTCAGGCGTTTCTAAGTGCGCAAAAATTATTTTAACCTGTTTGGGCGTGTAGGTTTTGCCTTTTAATATGCCTACTTTATTTGCAAATACACTTAGCCACGAAGAAAATACGTGCCTTGATACTTCGTATATCGTGTATAGTTCTTTTAATGTGTAGGCTTTTACGGGTACTTGTTTCATATTTATTTTTTTATTTACATTTTATGCGGCAATAACTCGGTAGTAATGCCAAAACTTTTTGCTTCTTGCATCGGCATATATTTTTTTATCTCGGTCGAAATATGTACCCTTTGTTTTTTCACGTACATCTAAAAACGCATTCAAAATATCACGCCTGCCTTTATAGAATTTTTTTACTTCTTCTTCGTCGTCCTGTGTTTGAAAGATTATCCAAAAGTCAATGTTGCTACGCAAGTCTTTCGGTATTACAAGCATGGAATGAAACACAAACACAACAATATTTCTTGTATGGAACGTACGTACAAGCTGATTTAATAAACGCCCGTCTTGCCCGCCCTGCATCCTGATATAAGAAGTAGCTTCTTCAAAAATGATATTACTACTTGCCCCTGGGTGGCTCGCTTCACGCTCAATAACATTTAAAAAATTTTCTTTTGTATTTGTTTCCGTAAAAGCATTTACATAATCGTTATACTCGTTGTTTACATTATAGATATAATTTGCACGGAAGCCCCACGGCTTTAATATTTTTCTTTCTATGAAACTCGATTTGCCAGCTCCTTTGCGTGCAATTATTACAAATACTTTACCTGTCATGTTGTTCAGTTTTTTTCTTCTTCGTCGGGTATTGCATCTAATTCAATCATTGCTTTACGCACGTATGTATAACCAAATAGCGTAATGCCTAATATCATGGGGTGTATCTTGCCAAAAATGTAAGGTGCTGCTTCGTCGGCTATATCCTCAAAGTCCTCTTGTTCGTCAGGCTCTAATTTTAAATTGGCAACTTTTAATTTTTTTGCTTTTGATACACCAAAAAGAACAAGCACACTTTTTAAAAGTGCAGGAAAAATAAAATTGAAAATCTTTAACAGGAATAAACCGTTAAATAAATGCGTGTTATATTTCGGTTTAAATACTTTTGGCTCTTCTTCTTTCCGTTCTTCGGGTTCGGGCGGTGGTGGCGGTGGTGCTTGTTCCTGTATGACTTCTTCGTACTCGCTTTCGCTTGTAAACTCATCCAGTTTTTTATAATGTATATCTTCTTCTATTACGGCATCTTCTACCGTTTGATTTTTGTTATAAGGCCCACGCTTTGCACCGGGATTTACACCTCGCTTTTTAGCAGGCGCAGCAACTAACATTAGTTTTGTGTTGCTTTCCGTAGAATTATTTTGTGCGTTTTCGTCCATGACTTAAAGCTCGCTTCTGAAATTTATTTTTTTTCGTTTGCCGTTTTTGTCTACGTATTTGATACAGGTATTAACAAACTGTTGAATAGCTTTACCTTGTTCGTCTTTTTTTGAAAACTGAAAAACTAAATCTGCTTCGTGCAATTCTTTAAAGTCTTCTATCTGAGCAACAAACATTCCGATAAAAATATCTTCGTAATTTTTGTTCTTAGATAATGCCAGTACGTTTGGCGCATCCTTTTCTATTTTGGTTTCCGTATCTCGGTCAACACCAAAACCCGTTGAAGTAATTGTATCTTTTATTTTATTGGCAACAACATGAGCCGATATAATTTCTTTAAAATTTAAAGACGCTTTTAATTCCGTTTTTAAAACCGTATTGATTAAATATTTTAATGCTAATCTGTTGTTTTCGATTGCTTCTTCTCGTTCTGTCATGTTAACTATGTTTTGGGTTACGGTTTTTATATTCTTTTACAAGTGTTTCTAAACACTCGATAAATTGCTCGTCTGTAACTTCATTATCTGCGCATACGATAACTTGGTTATCTTTCACGAATAATGCGCCCATCGGTCTTAAATCATATTTAAAAGCCATTTGTTTTGCCGATTGAAAAAAACGGACTAACCTTTCAAAGTTTAATGTGATACTCATTCTAATTTTTATTAAAAAATCGTTTTTGGATTAGCTGAATTAGAATTGAAAAAAAAGCGGCTGCCTGTTCTTTAAAATTTTTTGTTTTTAAATAGTCTATCAGCTCGTCCCCGTTATAAAAAATATTTTTTAAATAAACGATACGGTAGCCAGTAGAAATATTAATCTCAAATTCGTTTATCTCTGCCAGTGTTATGCCAAATTTTTCCATGAAAAAATGTAAACGGTTTTCGGCGGCGTTCCTTTCGCCGTCAATGCCTTGTAAGGCTAATTTCTTAATGGCTAAACCTGTTTTTAAAACCGCTTCTTTATCTGTTGTTATCATTTAAAAATTATAAGATTTAATATTTTACAAAGTTGCATCGTAAAAAAAGCGGGTACAATAGCGAGCGATTGAAGCGCAGACAATTAGTCGGTGAAAGTGAATTGCTTTAAAAGTTTAAAAAGAGAATTTTAAAATGTTACTGTTTTTAAAACGTGTAAACTTGTTGTTGGTGCTGATTTATTTTAAAAGAAATTTTAAAATAGTACGATTGAATATTTAAAACCGTATTTAAAATTTAAAAGAGGTTTTAAATTGGCTCGAAATTTAAAAGAATGAGCATTTTAAATATTTAAAACTTGGTTTTAAAGCAAATTTGTTTTAAAAATGCTGTAAGCCTTGTTAATGCTGCATATATTTAAAAGAAATTTTAAAAGAATGGATTTTAAATTTAAAAGATTGCTTTAAATTCGTTTTAAATCGGCTGAATTTTTAAAAGAAACGGGTTTAAATTTTAAATTGGTTGGCTTTTTTAATATTTAAAAGCAGTTTTAAATTTTAAAAGATTAAAGTTTTAAAACTGGCTGCCGACCTGTTAAAAATATTTTTATAAAGCGTATAATACCCTACTGTTTTGCCGACCTACAAACCTACAAACCAACAAAACCCGTAAGTAAGTTTATTATCAATTGGTTATGTGTAGGTTTTCAATCTCAAAAAAACACTTTGTAGGTTTACATTTTAAGTCTTGCAAAACCGACCTACAAACACAGGGGGTAAACCTACGCCGACCTACAAAAAATAGCCATATACATACCGTATAAAATACTTAATTGATTGATTTATATTAATATAATATTCCGTTGTAGGTTTGTAGGTCGTGTAGGTCGGCATAATGTAGTTTTCTATTAGCTGAACGGATAAATTATAAAATAAAAAAGCCGCCTTTATGGGGCGGCTTAAATTAATCTATACTAATTGTTAGTTAAAAAACTTAAATTGGTTTAACCACTCTATTGCTTTGTCTTTATTCGTAAATATCGGAATTTAAAGCCGCATAATGAATTTGAAATAATTTGTAAAGCATTTATATAATGAAAAAAGCCGCTCCTTTTTAAAAGAAGCGGCTTTTATATTGTTTTAAACTTTGATACTGTTACTTAATCAAAACCATTTTATTGGTTTTGATTTTTAAACCATCAACTACAAGAGTACAGAACATAACAGCTTGGTTTAAACCACCTGCATTTACGTTAATGTTATTTTCTCCTTGTTGAACTGGATAGCGGGCAATTTCATTACCTACCATATCGGTAATAACAATAAACGCATTTTGTGTTTTCTCAACTATAACCGCTTTTACGGTTGTGCTTTCTTTAAAAGGGTTTGGTGAGTTATACAAAGTGCTTAATGATATTACAACGGGTGTTGCAATTTGTTCAACTTGCGTTGTGCGTTCTGCTGCCTGTGTATTTGCATTTGGCAAAATGACATCCTGTATATATGGAACGTAATTTGATTTTCCAATTGCTTGCAATAACACATTAGCTTTTAAATATGTTAAACGGTCGGTGCTATCCGCATCAAAAGCTTGCATTTGGCTTACTATGCTTTGGTCTTGCATAATTTGCTGAGGCATTTTATTCATGTTTTTTAAAAGTATAGTGCTTAACTTAACATAATTACTTTGCCCTTCTGTATTTGCTACTTGTGTTAATGCACTTGCAGCCATAACAGAATCACCTATACTTAAACCTGTTTCTACCTGAACACGTGGAGATAAATCCATTGCTTTTTCTTTCATCAAAGCCTTAGCCATATTAATAGAATCTGTGGCACTTGTTCTGATTAAAATACGAATGGCAGCATCTAAACTAAACTGACGAGCAGTAAAGGCGGAACTCATATTATTATATAGTCCATCTATTTTAGCCTTACCCGTTTGAATAGTATTTATTTGATTTTTTATTCCAGTTGATAGATTAGAGGTTACTACTGCATTGTTTACTTCATTACTTAAAGGAGAACATGCCGTCAATATCTGACTAATATAATTTGCAGGGTAATTGCTGTTTAAGTATGTTTTCAATACTGCATTAGATAGATAAGGTGCTGCACTATTTAAACTGTTATACACAGCCTGTGCGTTATTATTGCCATTAATAAGATTGAGTAAACTATTTGTGCTACCTCCATCAACCAAAGCATTTAAGCTGTCAAATTCTTGTTTATACAAAGCTGCATCCGTAGTGGCTTTTGTAATAGGGTTTACATACATAGTTCTATGACCATTGCCGCCACTTGAACAATCGGGAGCCGTTGCAGATGCAATACAAGATACATTAAGGCTGTTTGTTGTTACGGGCATATAAGCATTAGAAGTAACCCCGCAACTTCCTGTTGGAGCATAATAAACGTAACCCGAAGGATATGATTTACCACTTTCAATATAAAAATCTAAACCAGTTGAAGTATGGCTAAATTGATTATCTGCCGTTGGTCTATCACCAAGTGCAGCAGAACCACCATCGCCCTGTAAGTAACCTATACCCGCCGTATCTGTATATACCGTTCCTACATTATTTACAGAGCCTAATTGAGGCACAAGAATATCCGCTGCGGTAATACTGTTAGGAGAAAATGTATTGCACAAATAAAGTAAACCCGTAGCATTTTTTGCTTGCCCTAAAGTTGGCTGATAATAATTTCTATATTGAGCCTGTGAGCCATACGTTAAATTATAAAAACTATTACGGAAAATGCCATTTATATTAGGCCCCGAATTATTAATCAGTATTCCATATACAGTCCTGCTACCTGTTGCGTATTTTGTAAAATAGTTATCTTGCACATAATAGCCCGTACAATTATCCATATACAAACCATAGTATTTAGCAGCACCATGTAAAACATTATATATTCTGAATGTATCAGTTTCTACAATAGCATTATTTACATTACCCAAATAAATGCCATTGTAGTTGTTGTTAAAAATACTTTTTGTACAAGACATGGTAGATGTACTACCAACGCCACTACCATCAATTGCATATATACCATATAGCATATTGGTGAAGGTTGAGCGGGGAGCTGAACCATAATAATCTCCCACAGAAAAATTAGAGTTGGAGGAAAAAATTCCGTAATCGTTATACAGGTAATGCGTATCCTTAAAAGAACAGCCTACTACATAAAAACCTTCTGTATTAACTTCCAGAAAAATATGATAACCCGGTGTTATGCCACTTGCTAATAAGGCTGCATTTACTAAAAAGGCACACTCAGTTATAACGTTGTTATTAGGATAAGCACTATTTGTGTAGCTATACATCTCAATACCGAACTGGTTATTTAAAAAAGTAGTGCTTTGGGCTTGTATGATACCGCCACCGCCTGGAAAAAAACCAGTGCCTAAAGTTCCGTCGCTGCTGTTTACTGTTGGCGCACCGGGACTTGGTGTAATGGTAGATGCCCAAGTACTATTAAAGCCAACACATACGGCATTATAAGAATCTTGTATTTGGCTGTTGTTTAAAGTTAAAAAACCCTGATAAACATTTGTATGTGCAGAAGCAGGAGAACCCCATACTTGAACACCCGGCCACATATCGTTTAAACCGCAAACATTAACTACTTTTAATGTACAATTATTTAAAACTAAATTACCTCCGTTTTTACTATTGTAACCGTTTTCTACAATTAAGCGGGCTTGCGAAGAAAACTCAATCGTCATATTATTTATGGTAACTGTATAGCCTGCGGGTATACGTAACTCCTCACCAATAGTTACAGTACTTGTGGTATTAGTTTGTAATGCAAGTGGGTTTTTACAAGTTGCAGTTGTTGTACCTGTATTAGCCGACCATGTTTGAGTAGTTGCTGTGGTTGTCCATGTAGTAGTAGTACCACCAGCATAATATTTAATTTGGTCAAAAGGAGTATAAAATAAACAACAAGAAGCATTGGCATTAAAATTACTTCCATAAACATCTTGGTCTATTTGGTCGGGCAACCAAAATACGGGAAGCCAAGGATATCCATCAGGAGAGCTTATAGAATAGCTAGTTAAACTTAAAACATTCGTTGAGAACGTTGGAGTTGTGCTATTACTGTTTATTATTTGAGAAATTTTTGGCGGAGTATTTGTATTACTGATTAGGTATAAATTACCATCCGTACCTTTTTCTATTTGGCTATATCTAAAAGAACTATCCGTAGTTATAGATGTTATGGTAGAAGGGGTGCTGAATGTAACTCGTTCTACAATCGGAGTGTAACTTGGTATTTTTGAGTGGCTTACAAATACATAATTTCCGTTCGGAGAAAACTCTACACCATTAATATAATTTCCTGTTGCAACTGAACCATAAGCACTACCAGTGCTTGATTGATAAACACCTGATGTATCATAGGTTGCAAAAACCAAGCAGTTAGCACCGCTAAAACCTGTTGATATAGGAGCGGCAAAAGCTACTTTTATTTTATTGTTTACGTGGTCTTGGTAAATTTCAAGTTCGGTTAAATTACCAAATATAGGATTGTAACCGCCTGCATTACTTGATATAGTAGCAATATTAGTTGTGTTTAACCATTGCACACCGTATGTTCCTGTACCAGTTACTTTATAGGTAACTAATTCTTGGTCGGTTAATAAAAATACTAAACGATAAGGTGTTGCACCACTTTTATTAATAATTGTAGTAGCTGCGTAATGTATATCCATATTGTAGGGTGTAGTTCCGCAAGTATTGCCAGCAGCAGGCTGTGAACCAGTTAGCTTAAATAAATCTCCGGCGGTTGCATTACCAACAGCTCCAGTTTTTAGATTTTTTCCAAATTGTCCTGTCGGCATATAAGGCCCTTGTTGCGAAACATCAATGCAAGTAAAATAGGGTTTAACCCAACCCGGATAATATCTGAAAATAGTATTTTTTAAGCATGGAGAATTGATATTATAATAAGGTCCGTTGTTAGGTGTGGCATAACTTCCTCCATTTTGTGTCATAGCACTAACCGGCATAGCTGTAAATACATAATATTGCTGACAGTTGGCAGGGTTAGGCACTATGCAAACATCGGAGTAACCTTGTATAACAACACGAGCTTTTGGGGTTTCAGGAAGTCCACTATAAGCAGCAAGTGTTAATGTATCTATTAAAGTATCTACTAAAAAACCGCCTTTATTAAATATATAACCGCTCATTATTGAAAATAAAGGTTGTCCGTTTTCATCAGGGTACATATTGTTCGGGCCATTTAATTGAGTAAGTCCATCAGCATCAGTTAATACTGTACCATTTGGATAACCGTTAACATCATATCCATAACCTGGAGTAACTGTATAACCCGATTGTGTCCACGTATAACTGTTGGTGGTGAATGCAGTTGGCGGATTAAAACCTGTTCCACTATTATGTATAGAATATGGGGCTACATTCCAATTTGGATTTCCCATTTGTGCCTGACTTGATGCAACAAGCATAAAGCAACAGACTGATAGCCATGTTTTGAGTTTTGTAATTTTAAACATACGTTTTAATTTTAGTTGTTATTAATTTGCCAAATGTATGGCGTTGATTTGGATTTTAGGTAGAGTACTAATACTCTATTTTTGACAAAAACACGCAAATTCTTACATAAACTGAAAAATTCTTACATGCTATTTCAATTTATATAATAATTTCTTGTTTATAGCTTAACTTTGTAACAGTATGAAAAAGTTTTTACTTTTTACTTTTTGTTTTTTGTTTTTTACATACAGAAGTAAAGCACAGTTACTGTTTTATCAGGATACTTATAAAGGTGGGGTTACTTCTGATGGAGTTTCTTATCATGGATACGATTATTTGCAACCAGATACAATAAATTTTCAACTTCATATTCCTGTCGGTTCTTCAATTAGAAAAGCTTATTTACTTTCCATGCGTGTACATTGGTATTCTATAAATGAAGCAAATCCATTATTAGTGAATTTCAATAATAATGTGATTTCTTTTGATAGTTCTGATATTATAACAAATAAATTTAATTGTGATTTTTCAATTCAATCTGACTCATTATGGATAGTGAGTAAAGAGGTTACTAATCTTGTACTAAATTCCGGTAACAAACTAATAACGCCTAATCAAGTTAATTTAACTGGCATGTATCCAAATGGTCAATATGCTTACAACGGTTTTGTATTAGTTGTTATGTATGGAAACCTTGCTCTTCCATTGGTTAATGCGGCTGTATTTATAAATACTCAAACGTATAATACAAATATGGTAGAGTATTTAAGTGGGCTTAATCCAGTAAACAATGGCAATGATATAGGATTATCAATATGGACAACTGATGTAACATCTTTTCCAAGCAATTATACACTATCTTATACTTTAGGTTCTTCCTTAGGAAATTTTAATTTAGGTGTTTTAGACCAATATTTAGGAAATAGTGTGTGGAAGAAAACTTTACCTGGAAGTTTTTATTATGAAAATAATATTTTAACTGGATTAGTTGATGATAAAAATAGTCCGTTTATTGATAGTACAAATGCTTTGGCAAACATTAAAACGTATGTTGCCAATGGAGCAACATCTTTTAGTTTAACTTCTATTGTAGGAAATGGTATAAATGGATGTGAAGACGCAAGAAATGGTTATATTTTAGCATATAGTAGCACTTGCCCTCCACGTAGTAGTAAAGATACAACAATGAACTATACTATATGTAGTGGTAATAATATACAACTAAATGGTACAAGTGTTGGTAGTTATACTTGGTCTGCTGCAAACGGCAGTTTAAATAATTATTACATACCAAGCCCAGTTGCAAACCCAACAACTACAACAACTTATATAGCCTTAATAGATAGTAACGGTTGCAAACATACCGAACACTTTAAAGTAAATGTATATGCCACGCCGAAAACGGATAGTGTAAAAACCACTATCGGCACTTGTGGCTTAGTTGCGGGAACGGCGACGATTATTGCACCAATCGGCAGCCCAACAAGTTATACTGTTAATAATATGGTGCAAAGCAGCCCTACGTTTACCAATTTAGTGGCAGGCACTTATACTTTTGCACTTAGTAACAATAACGGTTGCAGTTATACAAGTCCTAAATCATTTATTATTAAAGATACCAATATAGCCCAAGCGCATTTTGTCATAACACCTGATAGTGGTTGCGCACCTTTAAGTATATATTGTCTTAACACCAGTAACAATGTAGGGAATGTAACTAATGCTTACGTATGGTATGTAAATAATGATAGCGCAACAACACAAAACTTAAATTATATATATACCGATACAGGAAAGTTTACTATAACCTTATTGGCTTATGAAACATTACGCCAATGTAGTGCAACGGCTACACAAACCTTATTGGTAAAATACTGTCCACCGCCGCCACCTGATAGTATAAATATAACTGTACCTAATATTTTTAGCCCCAATGCTGATGGCATTAATGATGCTTGGCAACTAATAGTTTATAATTTTAATTATACCATAAATAATTATGAGTGTTTAATTTATGACCGTTGGGGTATAAAAGTTTTTGAAACAAATAATATTAACACCGCTTGGGATGGTAAAACCACAAGCGGTATGCCAAGCAGCGCAGGGACTTATTATTACATAATAAAACTTACGGCTACAAGCTCTAAAGGCGTAAACAAACAAAAAGATTTTAAAGGTTACTTGGAGTTGGTTAGATAGTTGCAAATTGCGTAAATTTATTTCCTTATAATTTTAAATTATTTTATTCTCCAAAGCAAAATCTATTAATTTGGCAACGCTTTTAATTTTTGTTTTTGCGTGCATTTTTAGTCTTTTATTTTGTACGGTTCTAAAACTTAAATGCAATTTTTTTCCAATTTGTTTACTGCTCAAGCCTTCGTATATATATCGCAGGATAGTTTTTTCTTGTTCATCTAATAATCCTTCGTCTTGGTAAGGAAAAAAAACCTTTTTTTCTAATAAGTGTATCATTCCATTTTGCGTGTCTTTTTGCTCAAAGAATAAGGCTATACTGTCGTCATTTTTGAAATGGCTAATATTAATTGCCATTCCAATACAATGCGTTGGCAATCCCGTTTTGTTTGATGTAATATATGTTGAACGCTGAAAAACATCTATGTTTTTTTCATCAGCATTTTTAATTCGGTGATTACATGAAATAATATAATTTGGGTGTTGTTCAGTTGGTATTTTCTTTAGAAAGGAAAGTATCGAGGGAAATACTTGCTCATTATACGTGTTAAAAAAATTCTTTTGCATTAATGGCATCATAAAATCCAAACCACCTTTTATAATTTCATCGGCTTGGTAATCACCTACCGAATTTGAAAAGAAAATATATTGGCGTTTACTATAATCTATAACAAAAATGGCGGGAGAGTGAGGAAGCAAAATACTTAATTTAGATAATTGTTGAAACTGTAAAATAATCTTTTCTACGTGGCTTTTATCTACCTCATTAACTGCTCCGTGTAACTTCTGTAAGTAATTCTTATAAGTTAGTTTTTTCGGCATAATTCTTTAATTATGTTATAATTCAGTCCATGTATATTTAATTAACACTAAAAAAAGCATAATAATTATTTATGCGTTTCATTTATTTACAATAACAAGTTCTTACGGATTACTACAAATAGTCAGGGCGTGAACTTTTATCACATCACAACCCAAGATAGGTGTGTCCAGCACCCTAAGAGAATTGCAAAAGACAAGAAGTTACACGCCCCTTTGAGGCGCATCTCCTTGCTTAGCTTTTCCCTTTTTATTAGTTTGGACACTTTATCTTGGAAAGTAAGCTGAAACGCTACTATTTTATGTTTATACTAATATATTTTACTCAATAATTTTATGTTTGTTTTTAGTTATTACAAAAATATAATTAAAAAACTGAAACGTAGCAACCATATAAAAAATATTTACCACCGTTTAATCGCTAAAAGCTGCCGTTTAAAAAACTACTGCGTTTTACCGATGTGGTAAATGCCTTTAATTACGTTGGCGGTACTTTTTGACGAAAAATTTGATTATTTGGCGGGTTATCTTCTTTAAATTTTTCTTCCAAAACCGCCAGCGCAGCAGAAAGATGTATTTTAAGGTTTCTAACCTGTCGTTGTAGAATTATCTTGTCGCACCATAATTCTATTTCTAATTCTGTTTTCGGGATTTTGTTTTTCATACAGGTAAAAACAATCGGCGTGGGTTAATCAGCCTATTCGTAACTGAGGTACGGCGAAGCACCCGAATACAAAATAAACCAACCCCCACGCCTTGCCGTGAGCAGTAAAGTTATTTTCTTGTATTCTAATGAAAATTCGCCGTTTTCAGTTACAAAAAATACTTAACGCTAATATGTTATAACAAAGGTAAATAAAAAAAAGGCATCTATTGATGCCTTTTTATTTTAGAAATCTTGACCTATTACCTGTTTTGAATAATCAGCAAAACGGTAGATGCACCGTTGTAAGTCATTTGGCTAAACACAGTATTCCAAGCAGCGCAGGTACTTATTATTACATAATAAAACTTACTGCCACAAATTCAAAAGGCGTAAGTGAGCAAAAAGATTATACGGGTTATTTGGAGTTGGTAAGGTAAATTAATCAAATAATAGACTACTAAAGCCCTTTCATTTCAATTAATTAAGCCAATCTCTTTTATAATTTATTACAGTTACTTCGTAATTTGGGTCAACAATAACCAAACCCACATTATTATTAAATCTTGTGCTAAGTATTACTTCCCGTGCCTCCAAATTCAATAGTTTGAATGGTGGCGAATTTAATGTGCAAAAAGTAAAATTATATGCTGTTCCTTTAAGAATTTTGTCAAAGTCTTTAGCATCCGTACATTGAATAACAACGAAATGTTTTTCTTTTGTTAAAGCTACTTTTTTATCAAGGTCAGGTAAAATTTTGTCAATATTATTCACAATGATACTGGCAAATTTTTTCGGGTCTGGTTTAGTTTCCATGTATGCAATTATTTTTTCTTATGGGATTGCTTTTCATTCTATATAATCTTGTCTTCCATCTAAACCCCTCTTCCCATGTGGGAGAGGGGTTTAGATGGAAGACAAGATTATATAACCACTTATGAAAAACATAAAATTAATAAAAAAATAAATACATATTGTATAATTTCGACCTTTCAAGATTAATTGTAGAAATAATTTAAGTAAAGTATCAAAACGGTAAATCTTCTTTAACCGTTGCTTTTGCCTGTGTAACTTCTTCTACCTCCGTAGTATCTTTATGTAAATTAATGCTAATCATTTTGTAATTAAAGATAAAAGCACTTGTTATACCGACGTTTTTAAAACGTATGCTGCTGTTTAACTCAATAAATGCAGGGCTGTTTTTTAAGTAATTAGTAAGCGTTAGTTTATCCAGTCCGTTACGCCCGTGCATCTTTCTGTATTTTTCAGAATAAGCGCCATATACACGGTTAAACCGTAAAGCAATGGTATCTTGGATAAATCTAAAATCCCCTTTGTCTGCCGAAATTACACCCTCATCAAAAAGAGTTTCGACCACTTCCCAAAAAACACTTATTTCTTGATTATCATTTAAAAGTGTTTTGTGTTGCGTTAATGTATCTATAAATGCTTTTGTTATTTGCTTTACGCTACACGGAAAATGTATAACATTTTCTTTTATCAAAATAAAAACGGGAGCCATTAGCATAGCGGCATTTTTTAAAAGCCTGTCGGGTACATCCTGATGTTTAAACTCCTCGACTAATTTTTTAAATTGTATTTGATATTCGGCCGTGTATTTCTTTGCCACTAAATCACGGTAGCTTAATAAATCATTTGTAATGCTTGTTAAACCTTTTTTCTCTAAGTCTTTTATATCCGCATAATGTTTTTTATCCGCATCATTAAAGCTGTTGTGTTTAAACATTAATAAAACAACACGGGTAAAAAGAGCAGGGTCTATGGTTGGCATATCCTGTCCGCTGATTATGGCACTACTTAATACGGGGTTGTTATGCGTTCGGTTATCCTGTGTTGTCTGCGCACGCTCGTAACCTATACCGTCGTAAAGGTTTTTAAGCAAGCCGATAAGAAAGGGGCTTATGGTGTTTTTATATTCATCTAACCAAATTGTAGCATTTCGGAACTGTGAGAATTTACGGTAAATGCCTTTTCTTGTTGAACTTTCATTTTCTAATGATATGGCGTTTTGTGGTTGCCCAAACATATACATAAGGGATTTTGCCATTGTTGATTTACCGCTTCCTTTTTGTCCGAATAAGTTTAACATAGGGAACTCGTTGAACTCATCAAAAATAATATCCCTGAAAAGCGAAGCCACATAAAAACATATACCCACTATGCCGTTATCTTTATATGCTTTATAAAAATGATACGCCCAGGCATCAAATGTTATATCGTTATTAATGTGTTTAAAATTCCGTTCGTTCTTAAATATCTCGTCGGCATCGGTAAACAGGTTAGAATAAGCAGGCAAATAAAAACGCTCTTGGTTATATTGTACGATACCATACTCATCCACCGGAAAGTATTTACCGTTTGCGGTTATTCCGTTGCTCCAAGCCCAAAAGCCTTGATTTTTATGCCATCCTAAAGAAGTCAATTCACTTGCGTTCTTTTCTTCTTTAAATAAAATTTCTTGCAAATTGAGTAGCTCCCACATTTCGCCTTTGAAAATAAACGAGCCGTCAGCAATTAATTTTTTACGGAAAGATGAAACAGAAACAAAATCGTCCATAGTTAATTCCTTAACGCAACTTTGCCCTAATACATTTTTAAAATTTACAATACGTTTGGGGTTGGTCGAACTTCGCAACAGAAATAAAACGTTCATTGTAAAGTTTGAGAAACTTTTTACATTGCCCCGTTGGTCGTAACCATAATAGCAACCATCAGCAACCCAAACATTTTCCCTGTTTACTTTTTTTACTTCTTCTATTGTTCCCTCTGCTTTATTGATTGTAAATAATTGGTGTATAAAGCGAAATTCTTTACGGTCTTTTAATGCTTCCTTATGGTATCTGTAAAATTCTTCGGCATCATTCAGTAAAAAAATATCTTTGAGAAAATACTCTTTTATATACTCAATCTTTCTAATGCAGAAATAAGAGGTAAATTTATTTTCAATTACGCCCGTATGAAAGTCAAGTAAAACTCTTTGGTTATAATCTTCAAACTTTATAATTAAATCGTCAAGCCCCAGTTTATTGCTACCCTCTTTTATATACGGGTTAATATATCCGTAATAGAATTTTACGCCCTCTTGAAATATAAGCTCTGCAAAACGTTTGGTTGATTGATAAAAACCAAAAACACGGTCGGTTGCTGGCTCATTTGGATTTGTTGTTATATCAAGTGCATCGCTATCATGTAACAATACAACATTTTTCACCTTACATTTTTTAATAAACTCTTTTAAGGACGGCATTAATTCATCTTGTTTGCCTTTCTCAACATTTTCTTTATTGCAGAAATTCCAAATACCCGAAATACCTATGCAATCAAAGCCATTTTTAGCAGCTACAAACGCTTTCTTTTCGCCCTCCGTAACAATTAGTGTTTCAATTTCTAAACCTGCTCTAAATGCCTGTATGATTTGCGGAGGATAAAAGATACAGTTATAGCCCTCCATTAAATATTTTACAAGTTTGTTTTCTTTATTATAAAACGGCTTGGCAAGTCGTATGCGGTGTGTATCATGTACTTTGCCTTTCTTGCTTGATTGCTCTAAAAAACCGTCAAGGGACGGATAATAAATAAGCATATTGCCCTTTGTATCACCATGAAATAAAAGGCTTTTGCTTTTAGAAAAGTCGTTACGTTCTTTATGCTCAAAAAGAATATCATTATAGGTTAAACCATAATCAAATAAAAATTCATCCCGCAAAATATTCTTTTGAATGCGTTTATTTGGTACGGTTTTTTGCATGATATTCTAAAAATTTGCTGCTTCAATTTCTTTTTTACAGAAAGAAATGATTTGTTTTAAATTATCTGCACCGTTTTCAAAACTGCTATCATTCAATAACAGACTTAATTTATCTTGTCCTTTAACAATACGGTCGCAAATGTTTAGTAATTCGCAATGGCATAAATCCTCATAACTAAACCAAACATCTTGAAACGGACTACCTATGTGTATATTAGGCTGTACGCTTAAAAGCCAGTTTTCAAAGAAAAATAGTAACCAAGTTTTTTTACTTTGTTTTATATACAAATCTGCTGCACCTAATTGCTTAAATAATTTTACATCAGTTTCCCACTTATTGTTAATCTGGTATTTTAAGACCATGAAAAACCCCGGCTCATCTTCTCGATAAGCAAATTCAATTAGGTTAAATGCTTGCATTGTTTATGAAATTTCTGTTTCTGTTTCGGGTTGAAATTTTGGTATAGGTTCTGAGCTACGTAATAAAGGTTGTGTTACTAAACCAAGATTTTCAAAAAATATTATTTCTGCTCTAAGTAGTCGTACCTCCCCTTTAATTTTTCTGTGAAAAGTCCTTTCCGTGTTTTTTGGCGATACTCTATCAGAACCAAAAAGATAAATATATTTGCGACGAATAGTGTGTTTCTGTGCATTGCTCAATGCGTTATATAGTTCTAACATAAATCAGTCTTATGTGATTTTATAAAATTTATAATTTACCTTATAAAAGCCTCTATTTTTAGTAAAGCCTTTTATCTTTTCCGTTCACTTTTCTTTTACACTTAAAGGCAAATTAGGGTGTACGCTCTCGGTTTAATTGAAGTGCGGTATTGGGGCTTTTAGACTGAATTATAGATTTTTGAAACTCCTTTTTTCTCTCGGCTACACTTGCCATTCCGCTGTGGTTTTTTATGATATACATAATCGTTAGGGTTTCTGTTTTGTGGTTTTATTCTATTGGGTGTTAATTGCAACAAACGCACCGTTTTGTTAAAATTGCTCTAAACTTTTGTTAATTTTTACTAATTTACTAATTGCATAACGTATTAAAGTGCCAATTCTTTTAAACGGCGGTGCTTTATTTTTATTCGGTCGATTTTAACAAAAAACTGGTAAAATTGCCGATTTTTAAGGTTATCCGATTTTTTTCGTGCAATCGGCAAAATTTCTTTGTAAAACGCTCTCTAAAACTTCATCGGGTTTATATAAAACCCTTGCACCGATTAGGTAAGATTTTAGTTTACCCTCTTTTGTCAAATCGTTTAGTGTAGGCAAAGAGATATGTAACAGGGCGGCGGTTTCTTTGCGGCTGATAAATTTATTTTCTTTAGCAGTCAAAGAAATTTCTTTTTTTGTTTGCTGTTTCTGTTCGCTATTGGCTCTTACTGTGTCCGCAATTATTTCTTTTAATTGCTCAACTGATAAACCATTCAAAAGGATTTGTTCCATCTTTATTTGTTTAGATTAAATTTTATGCTGCAAAGTTGTTGCAAATAAAAAGACTGAACAATAACGAAGGATTGTATTACCGACTATTTGTCTATAATTGTTTTTTAGAATAATGTATTAATGCCAGCCTAATTAAAAAATGAATGGTTGGTTAGCTTATTGGCGTTGTCTTCTTGACTGATTTTTATATACTTTAAAAATGATTTTTCGGTTTTATGCCCTGTGATTTTCATTATTGAAATGGTCGGTATATCATTTAGGTAGGCATTTGTTGCAAATGAACGCCTTGCGGTGTGAACACTTACTAAATCATACTTTTTATAGCATATTGTTTCTACTTTACTGCCTTTAGTGGCTGTAATTAAAACATTATCTTTTATACCTGCTTGTTCGGCTATAACTTTTAAAGTTTCGTTCATAGATTGATTTGAAGTTTTATATTGTGGGATACCGCCATGCTTTTTAATTATTGCTTTTATATAGTTGTGTAAAGGTATGATAACCAGTTCGCCTGTCTTTTCTGTTTTAATGCGCAATTTTGTACCCTTGTCGATTATATTATCGTCATTAATGGTAAATAAATCCGAATAGCGCAAACCTGTGTAGCATCCTATAATAAACATATCTCTTATTCTATCTAAATTTTTTTTCTTTGAAAAATCCTTTTCGTAGATTTTAGTTAGTTCGGCTTGAGTTAAATAAATATTTTCGGCTTCTTCATCCACCTTTTTGAAACGGCGGCTTTTAAAATCTACATTAGTGGTTAGCTTTTTATCGACCGCTTCGCCCATAAAAAATTTAATGTTTTTAATAAAAGTACCTATGGTATTAGGCGAATATTTTTTACTAAGGCAATACTTCATAAAGTCCTCGTAAAACTCCAAATCAATATTATCGAAAGTTAATTGCCTGTTATATTTAATTTTAAAAGC
>DATHOW010000054.1:0-2735 GCA_035484495.1 Bacteroidia bacterium
GCACCAAATTCAAAGGCATTCATTAAAAAACCAAACTGATTTTGCGCGTCTTCTTTAGTAAAGCCCAAAATTTCAAACATTTTAGCTTGCAAATCTTTATTATGTATACGAATAGAGCCACCACCAATTTCAACGCCGTTAATTACCATATCATAAGCATTCGCACGCACATCGCCCGGGTTGCTATCTAACAATTTAACATCTTCCGGTTTAGGTGATGTAAATGGGTGATGTTTTGCATGCCACCTTCCGGCAAGTGATGCCAATAAATTTGGGTCGCCATCATTCCACTCCAGTAAAGGAAAATCAATTACCCACAGACAAGAAAATTTATTTTTATCGCGCAAACCTAAACGTGCACCCATTTCTAAACGCAGTTCCGACAAGGCTTTACGGGTTTTATCGGCAGCACCCGCTAAAACTAAAATTAAATCGCCGGGTTGTGAGTTACAAGCAGCACCCCATTTTTTTAAATCTTCTTCGTTATAAAATTTATCTACCGATGATTTTATAGTTCCATCTGCATTATGTCTTGCATAAATTAATCCGGTAGCACCAATTTGCGGGCGTTTAACAAAATCAGTTAATTCATCTAATTGCTTGCGCGTATATTCAGCAGCACCTTTAGCGCATATACCAACTACTAATTCGGCATCATCAAAAACTTTAAACGCTTTACCTTTTACCACATCGTTCAGCTCCACAAACTTCATTTCAAAACGCGTATCAGGTTTATCGTTGCCATAATATTTCATGGCATCGGCATAAGTCATGTGTGGTAAAGCAGGTATATCAATTCCTTTAACAGCCTTAAACAAATGTTTTACCAAGCCTTCAAACATTTGCAAAATGTCTTCTTGCTCTACAAAACTCATCTCGCAATCTATCTGCGTAAACTCAGGCTGACGGTCGGCACGCAAATCTTCATCTCTAAAACATTTTACAATTTGGTAGTAGCGGTCAAAACCACTCACCATAAGCAACTGCTTAAACGTTTGTGGAGATTGTGGCAAAGCATAAAACTGCCCATCGTGCACACGACTAGGCACCACAAAATCTCTTGCCCCTTCGGGTGTAGATTTAATAAGTACCGGAGTCTCTACTTCTAAAAAGTTTTGTTTATCTAAATAATTACGCGTTTCAATAGCTAAGCGATGACGCAGCTCTAAATTTTTTCTAACAGGGTTTCTACGCAAATCTAAATAACGATACTTCATGCGCAACTCATCACCACCATCTGTTTCATCTTCAATAGTAAACGGAGGTGTTATAGCCTCATTCAATATTTCTATTTTAGAAACTTTAATTTCTATTTCTCCTGTAGGGATATTTTTGTTTTTACTCTCCCTTTCAATTACTACTCCAGTTACTTTAACTACACATTCTCTAGAATAGCCCTGATGATTTGCGTTAGTATCCATCAATTGCGTAATCCCGTATCTATCTCTCAAATCAATAAAATTAAGTCCACCCATAAGGCGGGTCTTTTGCACCCAGCCACAAAGTGTAACTTCTTTTCCTACATCAGTAATTCTTAATTCTCCGCAAGTGTGTGTTCTAAATTTTGTTTTCAAGTTTCTGTTTATTTAAATTTATGTTGTAATGCTACTTTTATTTGTTCTGTATGATGTTTGCCATGCCAAGCGTATAGGCCCAGTAACCAAAGTAAATTAAATTTCTTATTATATTCCGGATGAAAATATTCTCTCTGATAATCTTTCTCTGTCAACGTACTTAATATATCAACCGCACGTTTATGCACTCCTTTTAAAATTAATAAAGAAGGTTGTAAATCATCGTTGTTAGAGTCAACCAGTTTTGCCCATGTGTTTTCATCATAAGGTTTTATGGTTGGCGTTTCTTCCGTTAATGTCAAACGCAAACGTATATGAAAATTCAAATGACTATCAGCCACATGGTGTACAATTTGTTTAACGTTCCAACTACCCGGGCGATAGCAATAAACCAAATCCTCTGCCGAGATCCCTTTTACAGTTTCTTCCAAAAAAGCAGGCAAAGTTTTTATTTTCTCTATATGCTGTTTAACCTCATCAGCATTAAAAGAAGCAGACGAAGTAAATTTCCCTACGGGGTACTTTAATTTTTCTATTTCGATATCTGTCAACATGAAGTCTGTTTTGACGCAAAGATAACAATTGCCCGTTTTTTAACTTTGTTTAATAGAAATAAAAAACAACTACATTTGAATAACATAAAACCCTGAAAATGGCAAAAGAATTAGGTACAAAAGAAAGCCCCTGGGCACTTAAAACCCCACCCCTATCATCAGATTTTACTATGCATAAAGATGTAAAAGACGGTAAAGATGTTTTGGTTTGCACCGTTGGCAAAACCGTTTTGCATTACGATTATCGCTGCATTGCCGATTTGCATGCCATGTTAAAAAAGCATGGCGATTGGATGGAACTTGGCAGTGCCGACGAGCAAAAACCTGCTAAAGAAGGAACGGTTGAAGCATGGGGTCGTTCAGCAAAAAACCCGGTTGGCGGCTGGTATGGCTTAAAAAAAGGACTGCGTGGCAGGTTTGGCATGTATCTTCCGCCTCTTATGGAAAAATTAGGCCTTGCCGAAGTAACCCACGAGGCAAAAGGCAATAAAATGAGGGCTAAATAAATTTAGATTTATGGTATGAAAGAATTTATGTTACTTATTCGTAATAAGCTTAGCCATCAGGCTGCCTGGTCTGAAGACAAACACCAACAGTTTTTAAAAGC
>DATHOW010000055.1:0-5157 GCA_035484495.1 Bacteroidia bacterium
AAACAGAACATTAATCAACAAAGTATAAAAACAACATTTAAATAAACCAAATAATATACCGAATAGTCGGTTTTATCAATCAGTAAAAAATAAGCACACATAAAATGGAACAAGAAGTACAAAAGAAAAAACCAACCAAATTAATAGTTATAATACTAATTGCATTACTAGTAGTAGGCATAGCAGTTACCATATTTATAAAAGGAGCTGCTTACGAAACAAGTGATAATGCACAATTAGATGGCGATATGGTGCCTATACGCTCAAGTGTTACGGCATATATTAAAGCCATACGTTTTCAGGATAATCAGCTTGTAAAAAAAGGCGATACATTGATTTTATTTGATGCGGACGAATTAAAAGCAAAGCTTACGCAAGCCGAAGCGGCGCTAGATAACGCCAGTGCTAATTTATTGGCGGTGCAAAACAAGGCATCTGCCAGTGTTGAAAATGCAACAGCGTCAGTAGAAACCGTACAGTCTAACCAACAAAGCATTGTAGGGGCTAAAGTAAAATTAGATAAAGCTCAAAAAGATTTAGATAGAGTAGTGGAGCTTCAAAAAATTAAAGCGGCTACGCAAGAGCAGTATGATAATGCGCAGGCTAATCTACAAATTGCAAAGTCAGATTATGAAAAAACAATTAATCAACAACAATCATCTAGTTCATCTTCACTTGGGTTAAAAGCACAAGCAAGTGCCGATCAAAATCAAATTGAGTTGGCTAAAGCACAAATTAAACAGCGTGAAGCAGAGCTTGCTTTGGCAAAAAAACAATTATCATACGCAACCGTGTTAGCGCCAAGTAATGGAGTAGTAACTAAACGCGCTATACAATTAGGGCAGTATGTTTCTACGGGACAATCGTTATGTGTGGTTATTGATACCGAAAACTATTGGATAAGTGCCAACTTTAAAGAAACTCAATTAAGTAAATTAAAAATTGGTAACGAAGTAGAAATTGAATTAGACGCTTATCCTGATTTAAAATTAACAGGTAAAATTCAATCGTACTCGGGTGCAACAGGCGCTAAGTTTTCTTTATTGCCACCGGATAATGCTACCGGAAATTTCATTAAAATAACACAGCGTTTCCCGTTACGCATTTCTATCGATAATTTTCCGAAAGAAAAAGCAACAGAAATTTTCCCTGGCCTTAGTGCATTTGTAAAAGTAAAAGTTAAGTAATCGATGGAAGCATCAATTGCAAAAGAAGAAGTATATCCTACCGGCGCTGCCAAGTGGATTTTAATTCTAACAGCCATATCATGTGCCATATTAGAGTTAATTGATACTACGGTAGTAAACGTTTCGCTACGAGAAATTAGCGGAAACATTGGTGCAACTACTACTGAAATAGCTTGGGTTATTACATCGTATAGTATAGCCAATGTTATTGTAATTCCGCTATCTAGTATGTTATCTAATTTATTTGGTCGCAAAGTATATTTTACGGCATCAGTAATCATATTTACATTTTCATCTTTAATGTGTGGTCTTTCTACCAGTTTATGGACTCTTGTTTTTTGGCGTTTTATTCAGGGTCTTGGTGGTGGTGGTTTATTATCAACGGCGCAATCAATTATTATAGGTGCATTTCCGCCCAAGCAAGCAGGTACAGGCATGGCTATTTTTGGAGTAGGTGTGATATTGGGGCCAACGTTCGGGCCTGTTTTGGGTGGATACATTACTGATAATTTTTCGTGGCATTGGATATTTTTCATCAATGTTCCTGTTGGTTTTTTGGCAGCCTTTTTATCGTGGACTTATGTAACCAATTTACCCGGCGTTGCTAAACCCGATAAAATTGATTGGTGGGGCATCGTGTTTTTAATTGTTGGTGTAGGTTCGTTACAATACGTGTTAGAAGAAGGAGGAACAAAAGATTGGTTTTCGAGTAATGAAATTATTTTCTTTTTTGTTACAGCTATGGCAGGACTTATAGCATTTATTGTTAGAGAACTTTCCATCGATTTCCCTGCTGTAAATCTTCGTTTGTATCGAAGTTTTAATTTAGCTATGGGTAACATTATGAATTTAATTATAGGCTTAATAATTACGGGCTCAGTATTTATTTTCCCCTTATTTACCCAGGTTTCTCTTGGGTGGACGGCCACACAAACCGGAGCTTTTATGATTCCGGGGGCTATGGCAACTGCCGTTGGGATGATTGCTGTGAGTAGAATTGTAGGTGGTGGTGCAAACCCAAAAGTTGTTATCATGATTGGGCTAGCTATGATGTCGTCTTTTTTAATTCTGATGTCTTTTGCCGGGCCCGATTCAAACAGCAGTAATTTCTTTTGGCCTTTTATATTACGTGGTATAGGTGCAGCTTTTATGATGATGCCAATTTTGACTTTAGCAGTAGCCGGTTTAAAAGGAAAAGATTTGGCGCAGGCAACCGGGTTGTCAAATATGCTGCGTCAGCTGGGGGGTGCTATAGGTGTGGCACTTATAAATATTTATCTCGACCATCAAAATGCAGATATAAAAAACAATATGGTGGGTAATATAACCGACTACAATTCTATGACTACAGAACGATTGGCAGGATTTACCCAAACATTTCAAGCTGCCGGTTATAGTACAGATGATGCTGCACAAACAGCCAATATGATGGTAGATGGCATGGTAAGTAAACAACAAATGCTTTTAAGTTACGATCATGGTTTTATGATGCTGGGCCTAACAGTGCTTTTGTGTACGCCCGTTATATTATTAATTAAATATAAAAAAGGAGAAAAATTGGAAGCTGTTAGCGACCATTAATTAAATACGATTTTAAAAACTTAGGAATGAAAAAAATAATTTTAATAGTACTAGTAGCCTTATCTGTTTCTGCATTCGCACAACAACCCGAAAGTAATTTAAGTGTAAGCTTAAAGCAAGCAATGGACGCCGGGTTAAAAAACCGCTACGATGTTCAATCACAAAAATATAATTTGGCTGTGGCTAATAACATGGTTAGCAAAAGCAAAAAAGAGTGGATTCCTGATATATCAGGTTCGGCTAATGCCCGTTATAGTCCACAACTACAGGCTACTTACATACCGGCGGGGTTTATAAGCTCAAATCCGGCACTAGTGGCACTTGGTGCAAAAAGTGTTTCGGTTTTTGGTTTAGATCTTAACCAAAACATATTTAAACCTGCTATTACAACCGATGTAAAAATTGCCAAAAATAATTTAGCCATACAGCAAGAAAAAAACAAGCAAGATGAAAATACGATTAAAGAAGAAATTGTTAAGGCTTATTTAAATGTATTATTAAAAGACTTGCAAGCTAAAATTACAGCAAATGATGAACAGCGTTACAAAGAGTATTTGGAAGTAGCTGAGGGGAAATTAAAACTAGGCACTTTAATTGAAAACGATTTTTTAAAAGCAAAGCTAGATTATGAAAATGCTAAGCTTGAAACCGCAAAAGCAAAACAGAGTTACGATTTGGCAGTAAATAATATTAAGTATCAAATAAATGTTCCGGTTGAAACGCAGCTTATGTTAACTGATAGTCTTAATTCACTTTTTGTGGCAAGCGATCAACTTGCTACAAAAGGCGATGCCAGCAACCGTACAGAAATTAAACAATTAATGTTGCAGCAAGAAGGAAATAGACTGGAGATAAATAAAAATCGTCAAAATGCCTTGCCTTCGCTTAACTTTTTTGCCAATTACTCGCAACAGTTTACCTATACCAATTTCGATTATGGTTTGCACCAATGGTGGTCGCCTTTTAACTACATGGGCTTAAAGTTGAGTGTACCTATTACAGCAAACTTTAAAAACCATAACAGCATACAGGAGTATAAATTTAAATCGATGCAAACCGATTTAATACTAAAACAAAGAACAGCCGATATAAATTTTGAAATTCAAAAAGCATCTACTGATTTAAGTAATGCGTATAAAAATATGCAAACCACAAAAAGCAATTACGAGTTGTCGCAGGTTATTTACCAAAACCAAAAACAACAATATAAAATTGGTTCGCTGTTGTATAGTAATTTATTAGATACGGATAGAACATTAAGCACAACCGAGCAAAACTATATTAAAGCCGTTTACGATTATTTATTGGCAAATATTAATTTCCAAAAAGCCATAGGTAATATTTAAAATTGCTATTAACTAAGGTGCTATAACATATTTAGAGCGCAAAGCATAAGCACTAAAAACGCCTAAGGCGTTGTTGCTTAAATTTGTAGTTGGGTTGCCGGGAGTGGCAGTTTGTATGCCCGTTTGGCCTCGGGTTGTTAGTCTAAGTGTTCTGTAATATTCGTACACATTAGCGTCTATGCTTTCTAATGACACACTTATTGTGTCGCCTTTATGGATGCTGGTGTCACGTCTGGCTACATTTCGGGCAATTAAAGTCCCATCTATCCCTTGGTCAGAAATGATGGTAATGTTATTGTAGTTGGGTACACGATTTACATATTCAATTAAACGATAATAATTTACAACTCCGGCAGGGTCAGCAAAAACGGCTCGTACAGAAATACCTGTAACAGTAGTTGTGTTTCCGCCACCACCAAAACCGCCACCCCCGGTTCTACGACTTGAAGTATCTGCAATAACAGAATCTAATGCTACGGGTGCGGGCATGATAGATGTTGCCATATAATTTTTATTATTGGATGTTATAGATATATGATAGGCTCTACCATTTACTCCTTGTAAATGAGAAGTAACATAATTACCCGAGCCGATTTCAGTAAGAGTTTCACTGTTACCTGCGTTATCGTTAATTATAACAATTGCACCCGTTACCGCAGGAAACACATTGTTGTCGCTAAAATTTACAGTTTGCGTTAGGTTAACAGTATAGCTGCCTGGTTGGTCGGTAACTTCGGCATCAACAACAATATTTGGACTTGCAGAATTTAAATCGATGTTAACTACTTTGGTGCAAGACGTAAACGTGATACATGAAATAAGTAACAGATGGAAAATAATTTTTTTCATAACGATTAAAATTTAAAATTGTAAGTAATTGATGGCACCCAACGAAATAAATAAGTCATAACAGCTTGTGTTTGTTGAGGATTATTTGGGTTTACTTGAAATGTAATGCTATAAGGGTTTTCTCTTCCATAAGCATTATAACAAGAGAAATTCCAACTAGATTCAAATTTCTCTGTTTTTTTTGCTTGATAAGT
>DATHOW010000056.1:0-15303 GCA_035484495.1 Bacteroidia bacterium
CGTAACAAAAAATATACATAGGGCTTTTGTTATTATTACGCCACTATTGTACTAACCCATTACTTGTACTTTGGCTCAAAGTGGTATAGCAATTTATATGTATAGGGCTTTTGCTACTACAACACCAGTATAAAGTGCTATAATAGTACCCCCCATAGGGCTGTTGTTATTATTATAACTATATATATTTAATTTTTTGTACTAACCTATTACCAAAGTGGCGTAATAGTAACAAAGTGTATAGGGTTTTGTTTTGTTACGCCGCTATTGTATTAAACTATTACTTTTAAAGTGGTGTTGTAGTAGCAAAGTGTATAGCAAATGGAGTTGTTACACCACTTTTGGCTGATAGATTAAGTACTTATATGGCACAAAAAAACAGGGTTTGAATATAGTGTTAGCTACATACAAACCCCGTTAAGGTTATATTTTAATTATTTAGTAGGGTAATGGTCTAGCGAGCCACTAACAACACCTTGTATAACAGTGTTAATGTCTTTTGTTCCGCAATGCAAGCCACTTAAGCCATCGGTAAACGTATATTCTTTACTAGAGTTGTTTTTAGCTACTTGATTTATTATTGCTGTACAGTCTTCAAAAAAATGTTTTAATTCCTTATCAAAAACTTTTGTGTTCAGTTTATAATTAAACGCATACGCTTGTTTTTGAAGGTCTATATAGTCTCTAGCCTGCCTTAATTTTATCAGATTTAAATTCCAATCAAAAATAAGAATAGAATATGAATTTTCACCTTCCCAATTGGTCATAATATATTTATCAGTCCAACATAAAACTTCTTGTATGCGCCAATCGTATCTAAATTTAGGGTTACCCATAGGCAAGGTAAGCCAGTTTCTTCCCTCATAACGCATATATTTAGGCTCTTTATATGTAATTACTTTTTTCCCATCAGGTGTTTTTTCACCGTCTTTTGGGAAAACGTCTACATATCCTTCTGTACTAATACTTAAAGATGCCGCCCAATCAATAGATACTTTTTGCCCATCGCGGGTAATTATATAATTGGTTTGTGCTTTTAGGTTAAATGCTGATGCAAATAATAAAATAGTTAGTAGTTTTTTCATATAGTTGATTTTATATACAAACGAAGTTAAAATAATAGTTGATTAAAAAAAAACAGAAAGGTGTAATACTAACCCAACTTAAAATAAGTAGATGACATGTTAGCTATTTCGTTACCATAAGCCAATGATGCCGTAGCAGCAGGCGATGGTGAGTTTATAACATGCACCGCACGGTGACTGTATTCTATTTTAAAATCGTCAATCATTTCGCCTTCGGGTGCTAAAGCCATAGCACGTATTCCGCAACGGGCAGCCACAATATCATCGGCTTCTAAACTTGGTATAAGCTTACGCAAACGGTTTAAAAAATAGGCTTTAGAAAAAGCACCCCTGTATTCATCTAAACCAAAGCGCCAGTGTTTTTTAAAGAATTTCCAGGTGCCACCAAACGTAAACGCATTCAATGTATCTTTTAATGAGAAAGCCGTTTTAGTGTAACCCTCGCGGTCAAAAACAAACACCGCATTTGGTCCGCACTCGGTACCGCCTTTAATCATACGTGTGTAATGCACCCCTAAAAACGGAAACTTAGGATTAGGCACCGGGTAAATAAGGTTGCGCACCTTTTTCATGCCTTTTTCGGTAAGGTCGTAATAATCGCCTCTAAAGCCCACAATTTCGGCATCACTTTTTTTACCTTGTGCTTTAGCTAATCTATCTGCCTGCAAACCGCCACAGGTTATAATATATTTTGCGGTGTAGGTGGTGTTTTGTGTATGTACTTCAACACTATCATCGTGGTTTACAAATTTCTTAACCTCTTGGTTGGTTAACACTTTGCTGCCACTAAATCTTTTATGTATTAGCTCCACATATTTATTAGCTACATCGGTATAATCAATAATACCGGTGCAAGGCACCCAAATGCCCGCAATGCCTTCGCAATAAGGTTCTATTTCTTTAATTCGTTTGGCATCAATTAATTCAATGCCTTCAACACCGTTAGCCACACCGTTATTAAAAACTTTGTTCATGTGTGCCAGCTCACTCTCTTCGGTGGCAACAATAATTTTTCCGCAAAGGTCAAAGGGTATATTGTGTTCTTTAGCAAACTCAACTAACTCACGGCGACCGTTAACACAATTAATAGCCTTGTACGAACCCGGTTTGTAATAAATGCCCGAATGTATAACCCCCGAGTTATGCCCTGTTTGATGAACCGCTACAGCAGCTTCTTTTTCAAGCACGGCAATTTTAAGATTAGGGTGTTTTGTATTTAGTTTATAGGCAGTGGCAAGCCCTACAATTCCGCCACCAACAATAATTACATCAAACGAATTTTCTTGCGACATTAATTTCAATTTTTGCAAAGATAATTATATACCCTTTTACTTAACGCTTATTTTATTAGCAATAACGCTGTTGTTATATACTTGTATAAAGGCTTTTATTTTTTTATCAGATATCGATATATCCTTAACCATATTGTAAGTAAGGGTGCTATCTAAACGATAATTAAAATAGCCACTTAGTTTTTCACCGTTAAATTGCAACATTTCAATATTGTTGTAATACTGATAAACCCCGTTAAAATAATTAACCGCAAAACGATTATTGTTTTGTGTGCTATCTTTTAAATTAGTACCAAAAGCAAAAAATGGCTGGTTGTATTTTAGCATAGCTAATGTAGTAGGCATAATGTCTATTTGCTGAGCTACTATATCGTCGCTGCCCTTTAATGAATTATCAGGCATATAAAAAAACAAAGGCACCTGAAAATTACCGTACGAGTTAGCATACACCGCATCTTCTGACGGACCCGTATGATCGGCCGTAAAAACAAACAGCGTGTTGGCAAACCATTTACTTTTTTTAATGGAGTTAAAAAATTGTTGCAAAGCATAATCGGTGTAGGCTACACATTTTTGTATAGGCATTTTTCCTTCGGGGAATTTGCTTTTGTATTTATCGGGTACCACAAACGGATGATGCGAGCTTAATGTAAACACAGTAGATAAAAAAGGCTCCGGCTGTTTGTCTAATTCCTGCGCCATGCGTTGTAAAAAAGGTTCATCCCAAATGCCCCAACTGCCATCGTAATCTTTTTCGTTTTTGTATTCGTTTCGACCAAAATATCTGTCGTATCCGGCTGTGCCGCAAAAGCCATTAAAGTTCATAGTGCCATTTGTGCCACCATGAAAAAAAGATGACGAGTAGCCTTTTGTTTTTAAAGTGCTTGCCAAGCTCATTACTTTATCATTACTATAAACGGTGCTTATATAATCAATATCAAAAGAGGGGAGAGAAGCCACAATAGCCGGTATGCCTTCAATAGAGCGTTTACCATTAGCAAAAGCATTTGTGTAAACAAAGCTATAATCCATCAACGAATCTAAAAAAGGCGTGTAGCTTTTTCTATGCCCCAGCTTGGTAAACTCTTTAGAGAAGCTTTCTAAAATAACTACCACCACGTTCATCTTTTTAAAATCGGCATCGGCATAATTGTATTTTTTAATGGGCTTAATGAGTTTGTGGGCATCGGCATCACTCATATAATTTTTTTCAGTTAATGTATATAACACACCCGATTTAACTACGCAAAGCGGCGTGTTTAACACAATGGGCACACATTGTGGTTTTACATAAGTGCCTGCATCAATAATGCCAAGTGGTATAAGTTGCGTGCCACCACGTATGCTTAAAATACTTAAACCTATAATGAAAAGAAAGTTTAAACTCTTTAATAAAACAGTTTTAAAACCGCTTTCTTCTTTTTCAAAAGGAGCTAAAATTTTACGTTCTATAATTTTATACAACCAGTTAAGTAAAAACAAAAACAGAAAGAAGATGACAAACAAGTACCAAAAATCTTTTAAAAAGAGTGGGAGCAGCGTACTCGCGTCATTCTTCTCAAAAAAGAAACTAAAGGTTTCGGCGGTGCTGCGTCGTAGTGTGAACGGGAAATAAGCCATATCAACCATATTAAGTGCTAAGGCAAAAAGGTTGGTGCTTACAAAAATTACTTTAAGTGTGGCTCTAAATTTTTTAAACTGTAAAAACCCAACAGGCATTGCAACCAAAAAAATAAACAAGGCATTAACTATGGTGGCCGTTATTATATCAAACCGTAAACCGTAAAAAAGGGCAGCTAAAAAATCGGCAGTTGTTACGCCAACCAATCTGCTTTTGTTTAATAAAAAGAAAAGCACCCGCGCATCAGTTAGCACAAAAAGGGCTAGTAAGTAACCTGCCAGCAAAAAATATAGTCGTTTTAAGTAGGGTTTCATGTAAATGAGCCCGCAAACTTAACTAAAGTTTATTTCTTCTTAACAAATTGTTAAACAGGCTTCAGTTTTTAGGTAAAAGGCTTATCTTAGCTAAAATTTTTAAAAAATGAAGAAAATACTATTCGCACTCACCTTATTAATTAGTGCACTAGCAAATGCGCAAGATGGTTGGCAAAACCCCATTACACATGGATTTTTAGGCAGTAAAACTGAGTTTAACGGCATTAAAGCCTTTAATGGTAGGCTTTATTTTGCCGGAGATAGTGCAGCAGTTAAAATGCG
Source organism: Bacteroidia bacterium (assembly GCA_035484495.1). GTDB lineage: Bacteria > Bacteroidota > Bacteroidia > B-17B0 > Aurantibacillaceae > PALSA-968. Next base: position 4,595 of record DATHOW010000056.1, read on the forward strand.
TTTGTTCTCATCCTTAAATGGAGATACTGCAAGCGTTAGGGAAGAAATCAACTTGTATGGTAAAGTACAAGGCGGTACTGAAACCGGTATTTCAAGCATTATATCTAATGGTAATTATTTGTTTTTAGGCTCATCGGCAACAAGTTATAGTTCGGCTACTAGTCAGGCACCTCAAGTATATAGAGGCTTAACCGATGGCAGTTTTGTAAAATACGGAACCATAAATTATAGCACCTTACCGCTAAGCAGTTTTATTGATACCGGTTACAATGTAAACCCATATATTCAAAAATTAGCTTTGTACTCACCAACCGGCAGTAACGATACTATTTATTCGTTTTTAAACCCTACTATTGGTAAAAACCCAAGCACTATTTCGGTTTGGAAAGCCCCTGCAACCCTTACAACAACACCAACTTGGGTAAACTCAACCAATTTTGCATTAGGCTCTGGTATAACAAATATATATGATGTGGCTGTTTGGAACAAGCACATGTATATTGCTGTTAAAACAGATTCGGGTGGATCTATATTGCGTACGGCCGATGGTGCTAATTGGGATACTGTTTTCACAACAGCAGCTATAAAAAATAAGTTAGGGGCAAATTATGTTTCTTCAAGTTTTACCGCTTTAGAGTTATATAAAGGTAAATTGGTTGCAGCCGTATCCGGTAGTAGTAATGGAAGTAATGGTTATTTTCTTTGGGCTACAAATGATAGCATAGGTTTAACTCCAACTCAAACATGGACTCCTTTAACCGATAGTACTAGATACTACTCAAATTTTTGGGTTCCATCTTTTGTTGGCAACTTTAGTGACTTACAAACAGGTAATGGTAGATTATGGATGCAGGTTGCTGATGGTTATGGAAACGCTATGATTTATTATTATTACGAAAATCCGGTAACGGGTAAAGATTCTGTTTTCCATTCATCAGGTGGTACAGGTGTACAGAATAGTTCAAACATTTCTTCAACTTTTAAATTAGAATATTTTAAAAATCAAATTTATTCGGCAGGAACTACTTATAATGGGCCTCCACTACGTTTAGCCAATAATTCAACTCAAGCAGCAGGCCCCCAGTCATCTTATGATGTAGGGACTGCTTGGCGCTTTAATATGCTTAACCCTGCACCAATGAGTTTTAGTGTTGCATCAACTTCTTGCACAAGTAGCGGTATACATTTAGTAAACACATCTACCAACGGAAATTATGCAAAATGGTATCATGGTGATACGTTAGTTGCTTACGGCCAAATAACAGATAATCCTAATTTTTATGCTATGTATGCCGGCATAGATACATTAAAAATGATTAGTTATAATGGTAACGATAGTACTAGTCAGTTTTTAGATTCGATTAAACAAGTAATTACAGTATATCAAACGCCTATTGTAGATAGCTTGCATGCTCAACATTTATTTGTTTGTCAAGGTCAACCAGATACATTAACAGCTTATATGCGTGGTGGAACAGCACCTTATACTTATAATTGGGTAGATAATTATAATACAATTGTAAATAATTATGTAGTAACCAGTAATAATTTTAAGTCGGTAATTACGCCTACTACCGTGGCAGATTCTGCTCGTAGTGCAGCCTGTGGCCAGTGTATGGCACCTTATTATTATTTGGTTTTAGCTAAAGTAACTGATGCACATCATTGTAGTACATCGTACTCTAACCCTTATTTACAACTTGCAGTTCATGCAGCAGATAACTTAACAGGTTTAATTACCGACACAACTGCAGCACCAATAACTGGTTCAGTTTATTTATTTAAACGTAAAACAACTCAGGTAGGAATATTGGATACTGCCGGAACTTATCATTTAGCTTCGGATGGATTATATTCATTTCCTGCACTTTATTATGGCGAGTATTTCTTAAAAGCTGTACCCGACTCAACAACTTACCCGGCAGAAGTTGGCACTTATTACAGTCATAAATCAAATGCCTATCAATGGACATCGGCCGATACTATTAAACACTTTACTTGTACAGGTGGTAGCGAGACAGCAAACGTGCAAGTAATTACTATTCCAACACCAACAGCTTCACCAACAGCGCACGGTATTATAAGTGGTACAATTACTTCTAACCAATATTTTACCGGACGTTTAGCCGCCGGTCATAACAGTGTGATGGGGGCACCAATAAGAGGGATAGATGTAAAACTAGGCAGAAACCCAGGTGGTGGTTGCGCTGCACGTACAACTAGTAATGACAGCGGAGCTTATGTATTTACTAATGTAGATACAGGCAGTTATCATATTTATGTTGATATACCAAACTATGGCATGGATAGTGTAAGAGCTGTAACAGTTACTATACACGATACCGTAAGTATAAATAACAATTATTATGTTGATTCTACCATGATACGTGTGTTGCCTACAAATGTGTTAACTATGGCAATTTGTACTGGCGATAGCTTTATGGTGGGTAACCATTTTCATAAAGCAGCAGGTGTTTATTACGATACGCTACAAACAACCAGCCATACAGATAGTTTAGTAATTACAACTTTATCACTTAACCAATTACCTACTATATCAGTGGTTACAAGTACAAATGCCATCTGTTCCGGTAGTATGGCTACTTTAACTGTTAGCGGAACTTCTACTACTTATACATGGAGTACAAATAGCAATGCTTTAAATATTTCAGTTAGCCCAACTGTAACAGCAACTTATACTGTAACCGGAACAGATGCAAATAATTGTAAGAGTATGGCAATACAAGCTATAACGGTAAACCAATTACCATCTTTATCAATAACAGCTAGCGCAATTACTATATGTGCCGGTAGCAAGGTTACTTTAACGGTAAGCGGAACTCCTACTTCATATACTTGGAATACAAATAGTAATGCAACAAGTGTTGCCTTTACACCAAGTTTAACTACTACTTATACTGTTACCGGAACAGATGTAAACACTTGTACAAATACAGCTACACAAGTTATTACAGTAAACCAAATGCCCGATACAAGCGTTTCAATCACATCTGGCGTTATACTTACAGCTAACGAAGCAACTGCTACTTACCAATGGGTAAATTGTGGTAATAACAAAGCCCCTATAGTTGGTGCAACCAGTCAAACTTATACAGGAACTACTAGTGCAAGTTATGCAGTTATTGTAAACTTAAATGGTTGTGTTGATACTAGTAACTGCCATTTAACATCATTAACAGACATAACATCTTTTGGAAACAATAATGCGGTAGGTGTTTATCCAAACCCTACCAATGGCGTGTTTAGTATTGAAGTTAACAATTCGGAAAAACAAACCATGCAAGTGTTTGATGTTAGAGGTGAATTAGTGCTTACACAAATTTTACAACGTGGTAAAACCTATATAGATGCAAGTAACTTAGCTAACGGAGTTTACAATATAAATGTAATAAGTAACGGTAACATAATTAACCAACGCTTAGTTATTACCAAGTAATAAACTCAAATTAAAAGCATAAAAAAGCCTCGTAAAAATTACGAGGCTTTTTTGTTTTATTAATTGTGTTTAATTATCTCTTAGTTCTTTTGCCTGCAAACTTATTATTAAAGGGTTTTCTTTTCTCTTTTTTCTCGGGAGCGTATTCGGGTTGCGCACCAAGTTTTTTGGGCACAGCCAACTTGTTTATTTCGTAGCCAATAAGGTCTTCAATTTTTTTAAACTTATGCTGGTCGTGGTCGTTAATAAAAGTAATGGCTTTGCCGGTAGTTTCGGCACGCGCCGTACGTCCAACACGGTGTATGTAATCTTCTGCATCGCCCGGTACATCGTAATTTACTACCAAACTAATAGAATCTATATCAATGCCTCGTGATAAAATATCGGTAGCTACAAGTACTTGTAGGTTTTTATTTTTAAAATTACGCAGCACATCATTTCTTTCGTTTTGCTCTAAATCAGAGTGTATAGATGCTGCATTAAATTTAGCTCGCTTTAACTCACGTTCAAGCTCTTTTACTTTATCTTTTTTAGATGAAAAAATAATAACACTGCTCATTTCTTTTTCGTTTAAAATGCCTTTTAAGAGTTCCATTTTTTGCGCATCGTAAACTACATAAGCAGCTTGTGTTACACCCTCAGCCGGTTTAGAAATTGAGATGTTTATCTCTGCCGGATTAGTCAATATTTTTTTTGCCAGCGTTCTTATCTTTGGTGGCATAGTAGCCGAAAACATAAGTGTTTGTTTATGCTTTGGTAAGTAATCTATGATTTTTTGCAAATCTTCGCTAAAGCCCATATCCAGCATTCTATCGGCTTCATCTAAAATTAAATGTTTTAGATGTTCGGTTTTTACGTAGCCCATATTAAGGTGTGAAATCAATCTGCCGGGTGTGGCAATTATAATGTTAGCTCCTTGGGTTAAGGCTTTTTTTTCTTGCTCAAAAGCAGAGCCATTATTGCCACCAAAAATAGCCAAGGCACTTACCGGTGCAAAGTACGAAAAGCCTTGTAGCTGCTCATCAATTTGTATGGCTAACTCGCGTGTAGGTACAATTATTAAGGTGTTTATATAATCGCCGGGGGCTTGGGTTATTTTATTAATGATTGGCAACAAATAAGCCCCTGTTTTACCCGTACCTGTTTGCGCACAGGCAATTAAATCTTTATCGTCTAATATAAGCGGTATAGCCTGTTCTTGTATAGGGGTTGCTTTATCAAAGCCCATATAAAATAGGCCTTCGGTTAGCTCGGGTTGAAAATTAAATTCTTTAAATGTCAAAATATATATATTAAAAATGCAAAGTAACTAAAAAGAAATTAGAGACCTGTTTTTATTTATATTGCCTAAAATGTTAAACAAAATACTTATTTTTGAGTTATAATATTTATACAAGTATGATTAAAAAAATTATTTTCACATCCCTTTTAACTGCATCAGCAGCATTTGCTTTTTCTCAAACAGATAACAAAGAAGACGAAAGCAAAATGATTCGCGAAGTTGTACCTGTTCAGGTAGATAAAGCAAAATTTGCTGTGCCAACAACACCAACTCCTCCGCCAACAGAAACAGTAGGCAAAAACGGAAAGAAAAAAACAGTTGAAGCGCCTCCTGCCGAAGTTGCACCTGATACAACTAGTCCACTTATTCCTGCTCCGGCTTCCGAGTTAATTAAAAGAGCGCAAAACTGGGTAGGCGATAATAAATCAAAACAGTACACCAAAAGCAATTGTGCCGCTGGTAAAAGCACAGTTTGCCAAATATCGTTTCCTTATCAAATAAAAGAATTAAACCCTACTGATAAAGTTGAAGGCGAAATTACGATGAGTGTAACTATAGATGCTAAAGAAGGCAAATATCGTTATACTATTAACAACATTAAGCATAAAGCTAAAGTTGCTGATGCAAGCGGTGGAGATGTATATGCAACAGTGCCTGAGTGTGGTTCAATGAAACTTACTGAGTTAAGCTGGAAACATATAAAAGCAGCGGCATTTGCTGATGCTAAAATTGTTACCGACGATTTAAAAGCTAAAATGGCACAGGATAGTGGCGATGCTCCTAAAAAAGACGACTGGTAGTTTTTAATCCATCTTACAGAAAAAATCAAACAGTATGAAAAAAACACTATGCCTATTTTTATTTTTAGGATTAGTAAACACGCTTTGTTTTGCACAAAATAAAATTTTTTACAGAGAGACAGAAGTAGAAGGAGAGGTTTACGATTTAGTTATAGTTGATGCTGTTTCAACACCGGCTGAAACAAAGTTTAAGATAAAAATTATAAATAAAACGGCTTCTTATTTAAGTTATAATCCGGCAGAAAGTAAGTTTATTATTAATAATGTGGAGTATCCGGTTATTAATGAAAAACCCCTAATAGTAGAGCCCTACCAAACCGATTATAAAATTATAAACCTTAAAGGTCCCGGATATAATTTCATTAAGAGTTACACTTTTGTGGCGGGTGGCATTTATAAACTTAGCTCTAATGTTTCAACTTTTACGGGTGAAGATTTTAGATTGCCTCCATCATCAAATATTGCTACTGTTGGACCTTACGACATTACGATTGAAAAATTGGTTAAAGAAAGTGGCAAAACGGTAGCCAAATTTTCTTGTGTTTATAATGGAGAAAAAACAGGGTTAGTTCATCCCATGAAAGTTTCGGTTAAAATGCCCGATGGTAAAGAGTACGCTACTATAAAAAGACAAAAAACTTTTTTACTTTTTAAAGGTCAGGCAAATGATTTTACTTTAGTATGGGAAAGAATGCCGGGTGGAAAAGCTAATGATATGCAGTTGGTAGATATGTTTGTAAAATGGAATGCTACGTTTAACGAAGCAGAAAGAGAGAAAACACTTGATGCAAGCCTTACGCTTACTATTGACGAATTAAAAACTAACAGATAAACACCTGTTAGTTTTTATCGCCTAGCTTTATTAATGATCATTTAATGGTAAACCTCTTTTCTGAAACTCAATCCAGTTAAGATATTCAGGTCCTTTACGATGTTCTTCCATAGTTATGCAATCGTTTACAGGGCAAACAATTTTACATAAGTTACAGCCTACGCATTCTTCTTCTTTAATTGCGTATTTGTTGTAAGGGTTTCCTCTTTCAATATCGATAGATTGATGCGAAGTATCCTCACAAGCTATATAGCATAAACCGCAATGGATACATTTATCTTGGTCTATTTTAGCAGTGATATGGAAGTTGATATCTAACTCTTCCCAACGGGTAACATTTTGAACTGATAAGCCAACAAACTCATCAATTGATTTGTAACCTTTTTCATCCATCCAGTTACTCATGCCGTCGCACATATCGCGCACAATACGGAAACCATAATGCATAGCAGCTGTACAAACTTGCACGTTGCTTGCGCCTAATAACATAAACTCAACCGCATCTCTCCAGGTACTAATTCCTCCTATACCGGAGATAGGAACTTGTTTAGCAATTTTATCTTGAGAAAGTGTAGTTAAAAACTTCAATGCAATTGGTTTTACAGCGGGACCACAATAACCACCAAATACCGATTTGCCACCAACGTTAGGATTAGGAACCAGTGTATCTAAATCAATGCCTGTAACTGATTGTATCGTATTTATTAATGATAAACCATTTGTACCACCCGCAATTACCGCTTGTGCTGCAGGCACTACCGAATGTACATTAGGCGTAAGTTTTGTAATAACAGGTATTTTGGCAACTTCCATTACCCATTCAACTACCATTTTAGCAATCTCCGGGTCTTGCCCAACAGATGCTCCCATGCCACGTTCAACCATTCCGTGTGGACAACCAAAGTTTAACTCAATGCCATGCGCACCTGTATCTTGGGTTTTCTTAACCATTTCGTGCCAGCTCTTTCTATCATTATCTGCCATTAATGAAACAATCATAGCGCGGTCAGGGAATTCTCTAACTACTTCTCTGATTTCTTTCAAATTAATTTCTAAGGGTCTGTCAGAAATGAGCTCAATATTATTAAAGCCCATAACTTTTTGTCCGTTATAATCTAAAGTAGAATAACGAGAAGAAACGTTTTTTACTTGCGAACCTAAAGTTTTCCAAACAACGCCACCCCAGCCGGCTTCAAAAGCACGCAGTACGTTTATTTTTTTATCGGTTGGTGGTGCAGATGCTAACCAAAAAGGGTTAGGTGATTTAATGCCCAAAAATGTTGATTGTAAATTTGCCATAATTTTATTTTATACCTAAATATGTTAGAATTCCACTTGCCGCATCTTTGCCTGCTTGCACAGCATCTACTACTTCTTTACCGCCATTAACAGCATCACCGCCTGCAAATACACCTTTTAAATTTGTTTCAGCACTTTTATTAATAGAAATTTTTCCGCTGTTATTTTTTATGTCTGCTTTTGCAACAAGCTCCTCAAACGGAATTTGCCCGGCAGCTTTAATAACCATATCAACTTCAATGGTAAAAGTTTCTCCGGTGTCAACGGGTGCTCTTCTACCGGATGCATCGGGCTCTCCCAATTTCATTTTGGTGCAAACCAGTTTTTTTGCTTTTCCGTTTTCACCAATAATTTCTTTAGGCGCGGCTAACCAAATAAACGAACAGCCATCTAGTTTTGCCAAATCTAATTCAACATCGGTACATGGTTTTTCGTTTTCTGTACGGCGGTAAATCATGGTTACTTCTTTAGCACCCAATCTTTTTGATTGGGTTGCCGCATCAATGGCAGTCATACCCATGCCAATAACAGCTACTTTATCTCCAACTGAAATTTTAGAATAATCGTTGGTGCGCAAATTATATATAAACGATATAGCATCTTCAACACCTTCTAACTCTTCACCCGGAATGCTTAATTCACGCGCTATGCCAACTCCTATGCCTAAAAATACAGCGTCGTACTTTTTTTGAAGTTCGGCTAAGGTTATATCCTTGCCTAATTCTTTTTTATACTGAATGTCAATTCCACCTATGGATGTAATATAATCTACTTCTTCTTTACACGACTCAGGCGTTACTTTATAAGCTGCAACTCCATAAGTCATTAAGCCGCCGCCTTTTTCTTCTTTTTCAAAAACGGTAACATCAATGCCTTGTAAGGATAGGGCATGAGCACAAGCTAAACCGGCAGGACCAGCACCTACAACAGCCACTTTTTTACCGTTAGAAGGTTTACGTTCAAATAATTTCCATTTTTCATGAATAGCAATTCCTGTTGAGTAGCGTTGCAGCTTAGCAATTGAAATTGGTTCTTCTTCACGTAAATTATATACGCAAGCACCTTCACAAAGTTTCTCTACCGGACAAACTTTAGAGCATCCACCTCCCATAATGTTGGAAGAAAAAATAGTGCGTGCCGAGCCTTTAATATTGCCAGATGAAATTTGTTTGATGAACAAAGGCACATCAATGCTTGTTGGGCACGATTTGGTACAAGGTGCATCGTAACAATTAATACATCTGTTTGCCTCTAATATGGCGCCTTCTGCGTGTTCAAAAGGAGGATGTATATCCGAAAAATTAGCAACTAATTCTTCTGTAGATAAACGATTATTTTTTATTCCCATAATGTGTTTTAATATGTAAAATATTGAGTGCTATAACTTTTATAGCACTCAATTAAATTCTAAAGTTCAGTTAGCACTCCGTAAGTTTCAGGTCTTCTGTCTCTAAAAAATTGCCAGGTACTTCTTACTTCTTCAATCATATCTAAATCAAAATCTGCAATTAGCAATTCATCATTATCGCGAGATGCTTGTGCAAATATTTGCCCGCGTGGGTCAACAAAATAAGATTGCCCGTAAAACTTACCTAAGTTCCAAGGTTTTTCTTCGCCCACACGGTTAATGCAACCCATAAAATAACCATTAGCTGCAGCATGCGCAGGTTGTTCTAATTTCCACAAGTATTCGCTTAATCCTGCAACAGTAGCAGATGGATTGTAAACAATTTCAGCACCGTTTAATCCTAAGCAACGTGCCCCATCAGGAAAATGTCTGTCGTAACAAATATAAACACCCACTTTAGCATATTTAGTTTGGAACACAGGGTAACCAAGGTTGCCCGGTTTAAAGAAAAACTTTTCCCAAAAACCCGATGTATGAGGGATGTGGTTTTTTCTGTATTTGCCCAAGTAAGTTCCATCAGCATCAATTACGGCTGCTGTGTTATATAAAACACCTGCTTGTTCTTTTTCATAGATAGGAACAATAATAACCATGTTATATTTTTTAGCATAAGTTGCCATCAAATCGGTTGTTGGACCGGGAACTGATTCGGCAGACTCGTACCATTTTTTATCCTGACCCGGACAAAAATAGGGCGTGTTAAAAATTTCTTGTAGGCATAAAATTTGAACACCTTTTTTACCCGCTTCTTCAATAAGCGGAATGTGTTTTTGCACCATAGCATTACAAATTTCCTGAATAGTTCCTTCACCTTCAGTTTTTGGCAGACTCATTTGTATAAGTCCAGATTTAATCATTCTTGGCATACTTCTTTAGTTTAGAGTTTTTAAATTATAGATGATACTTTATTTCGTTTTACAAATTGTCCGTAACCTTTTTCTACTAAAAGTTTGTTGTTATCAACCGCAACTTTACCACGCAGAATAATGGTTTTGCATTTACCTGTTAGTTCCCAGCCTTCGTAACCTGAGTAATCGCAATGCATGTGATGTGTTTTAGCTGATAGGGTGTGTTTTTCATTTGGGTCTAAAATCACTATATCAGCATCAGAGCCCACAGCAATAGTTCCTTTTTTAGGATACATGCCAAATATTTTTGCTGCATTGGTTGAGCTTACTTCTACAAATTTATTCAGGCTTATTCTTCCTTTTTTTACACCTTCTGAAAACAATAATTCCATTCTGTTTTCAATAGCAGGATGTCCGTTTGGTATTTTAGAAAAATCGTGCTCACCCATCTTTTTTTGTTCCCACATAAAAGGGCAGTGGTCGGTTGCCACAACTTGCACTGTGCCTTGATTTAAACCGGCCCATAAAGTTTCTTGATCTTTCTTCTCTCTCAATGGCGGACTCATTACCCATTTAGCCGATTCAAAACCTTTATCGTAAAGAGATGCATCAAGCACTAAATATTGTATACAGGTTTCTACAAAAACTTTTTGATTTCTTTTATCGGCATCTCTAATTTGATTTAATGCACCTTCGCAAGTCATGTGCACTACATAAGCAGGAACACCTGTGTGATAAGCCATATCGGCAAACCTCCCTGTGGCTTCACTTTCTGTAATTTCT